>JAAZED010000056.1 GCA_012512465.1 Oxalobacter sp.
GGGCAAAAAAAATCACAAAAAACGGGTGGCTTGCCCTTATAATTGCGAATCTTTTTTTTCCTGGAAATTAAATTGCCTTTTTCGGTTGCATGGACACGCTCATCTGGTTTGTTATTCTGTACTGGGTCATTTCTGTCGGCATCGGGATGTATGCCGCACGTTATGTCAGGAACTCCAAGGATTTCGCCGTTGCCGGCCGGTCGTTGCCCATGTCTGTTGTTACTGCAATGGTTTTTGCGACCTGGTTTGGTTCTGAAGCGGTTCTGGGTATTCCGGCCACTTTTGTCGAGGAAGGTCTTCGGGGTGTCATAGCTGATCCTTTCGGTTCCGCCTGCTGTCTGGTGCTGGTCGGCATTCTTTTTGCACGGCGCCTGTACAGGATGAACCTCATGACCATCAGTGATTATTACCGCAACCGCTTTGGCCGTGTGGTTGAAGTGCTGGTGACCTTATGCATTGTGGTGTCATACCTTGGATGGGTGGCTGCCCAGATCAAGGCGCTGGGCCTGGTATTCAATGTGGTGTCCGGGGGCTATATTTCCATGAACATCGGTATGATTTTAGGGGCTGCCAGTGTACTGATTTATACCCTGATGGGCGGGATGTGGTCTGTTGCGATCACCGACTTTCTCCAGATGATCATTATCGTGGTTGGTATTGTCTATATCTGCTGGGAAGTATCCGGCATGGTAGGCGGTGCCCATGTGGTAATCCAGCATGCAGCCGAAGCGGGCAAGCTCAATATTTTCCCCAAGGCGGAGTTGCGGGATATTCTGTGGTTTTTTGCTGCCTGGTTTACGCTGATGTTCGGTTCCATGCCGCAACAGGATGTCTTTCAGCGGATTGCCTCATCGCGGAATGAAAAAATTGCCCGAAACGCCTCCATCGTGGGCGGCTGTCTGTATGTTCTTTTTGCCCTGTTGCCCATGTTCCTGTGTTATTCGGCAACTTTGATTGATCCGGCCATGACCGCGGATCTGATGGAAAAGGATTCCCAGTTGATTCTCCCCACCATGATCATGACGCACATGCCGGTCTTTGCCCAGATCATGTTTTTCGGCGCGCTGCTGTCTGCCATCAAGAGCTGTGCCAGCGCGACCCTGCTCGCGCCATCGGTCACTTTTTCTGAAAATGTGCTGAAGGGATTCATGCCCGGCATGAGTGACAAACAGTCCCTTTTCATGATGCGGATGGTTGTGCTGGTTTTTGCCGCAATTGTAACGGGCTTTGCCATGAGCACGGATTCCAGTATTTTCCAGATGGTTGAAAATGCTTATAAGGTCACACTGGTGGCAGCGTTTGTTCCCCTGATTTTCGGTTTTTACTGGAAACGGGCAAACAGCCGCGGGGCGCTTGTGTCCATGATTCTGGGATTGGCAACGTGGATCGCAATGGAACTGATTGATCCGGAGGGACTGATTCCGCCGCAATTACTGGGCCTGGCAATGTCGCTGGCCGGCATGATTGCCGGATCGCTCCTGTATAAACCGGTTGCTGAAGATATATCAGACTCCGGGCCGGTATCCGTATAAATATGAAAAGAAACGATTTATAATAAAAAGTTTCCGGATTTATTGGAGTAATGATATGCCTATTTACGCTTATCGCTGTGAAGCATGCGGTCATGCAAAGGATGTGCTGCAAAAACTTTCTGACGCCCCGCTCAAAGAATGTCCTTCCTGCGGCAAGGACAGTTTCAAAAAACAGCTGACAGCCGCCAGTGTCAATACCGGCGCAGCAGGAACATCTGCCGGCTTTGCCTCTCCGTGCTCAGGATGCCCCATCGGACATAACGGTCCTTGCGGTTGAACATGCTTTTTTCTGACAGCGCAGAGAAATGACGCGCTGCTGTGTTGGCGGCAACGGCTTTTGCCCTGTGCTTTTTTTCCGGTTCTGTCGCCTGGGCAGAACCGTTTTTATCACTGAATCAATAACCGATTAATTTTTAGGCAAAACAACATGTCGATGCGAACAAACTATTGCGGCCTTACAACAGAAGCACTTATGGGACAGACCGTCAGTCTTTGTGGCTGGGTACACAGAAGGCGGGATCATGGCGGGATTATTTTCATCGATCTGCGTGACCGCGAGGGGTTGGTTCAGGTCGTGTGTGATCCGGATCGTCCTGGCGTTTTTGCCGTTGCAGAATCCATTCGTAACGAGTACTGCATCCGTGTGACCGGTACGGTGCGTGAGCGGCCGGAAGGCACCATTAATCCGAATCTGACATCGGGAAAAGTGGAAGTGTTCTGTGAAGCGCTGGAAATTCTGAATGCCTCGGTGACGCCGCCTTTTATGCTGGACGATGAGCATCTTTCCGAGACAACCCGCCTGACACATCGCGTGCTGGATTTGCGTCGTGCACCCATGCAGCACAACCTGCGCCTCAGGTACAAGGTCACGATGGAGGTTCGCAAGTTCCTCGATGAAAACGGCTTTATTGATATTGAAACCCCGATGCTGACCCGCTCCACCCCGGAAGGTGCGCGGGATTACCTGGTTCCTTCCCGGGTAAATGCCGGTGAATTTTATGCGTTGCCCCAATCTCCCCAGCTTTTCAAGCAGCTTCTGATGGTCTCCGGTTTTGACCGTTACTACCAGATCACCAAGTGTTTCCGTGATGAGGATCTGCGTGCAGACCGTCAGCCGGAATTCACGCAGATCGACTGCGAAACATCTTTCATGAATGAACAGGAAATCCGCGATCTGTTTGAAAACATGCTGCGCGTGGTTTTCAAAAATGCTATTGATACCGAATTGCCATCGCCTTTCCCGGTGATGCCACATAGGGAAGTCATGGCGCGTTATGGCTCGGACAAGCCGGATTTGCGTGTCAGGCTGGAACTGACCGAGCTTACGGATGTGATGAAAAACGTGGAGTTCAAGGTATTCAGTTCTGCGGCCAATATGGCCAATGGCCGGGTGGTTGCGCTTCTGGTGCCGGGTGGCGCCAAAGAGGGCTCGGGCATGCCGCGTTCAGAAATTGATGCCTATACCCAGTTTGTTGCGATTTATGGCGCCAAGGGGTTGGCCTACATCCGTGTCAATGATAAGGAAAAAGGCAGTAGCGGCCTGCAGTCACCTATCGTGAAAAATCTGAGTGATGAGGCGCTGACACAAATCCTGGAGCGTACCGGTGCGCAAAATGGCGACCTGATTTTCTTTGGCGCTGACAAGGCCCGTGTCGTTAACGATGCGATGGGTGCATTGCGTGTCAAAATCGGTCACTCTGAATTCGGGCAGAAGAATGGCCTGCTTGAAGAAGGCTGGAAACCGCTGTGGGTGGTTGATTTCCCGATGTTTGAGCATGACGAGGAAGCCAATCGCTGGGCCGCCGTTCACCATCCGTTTACTTCGCCAAAAGACGGGCATGAAGACTACCTGGAAACCGACCCGGGCCGTTGCCTGGCAAAGGCATACGATATGGTGTTGAATGGCTGGGAACTCGGTGGCGGTTCTGTCCGTATTCACAAACAGGATATCCAGACCAAGGTTTTCCGTGCCCTGAAAATTGATGACGAAGAAGCGCGTGAAAAATTCAGCTTCCTTCTGGATGCGTTGCAGTATGGCGCGCCACCGCATGGCGGGCTGGCTTTCGGGCTTGACCGGATTGTGACGCTCATGACAGGTTCCGAGTCCATCCGTGATGTGATCGCATTCCCGAAAACCCAACGGGCACAGGATCTGCTGACACAGGCACCATCACCGGTGAATGAGCGCCAGCTTCAGGAATTGCATATTCGCCTGCGCAAGACGGAGCAGCCCAAAACGGCCTGAACGGGAAAGTGACTGTCGGACGGATTGTCTTGAAAACATACAAAATACCCGAATCTGTCCTCGTTGTGATTTACACCAGCGAGCGGGATGTCCTCCTGATTGAGCGGGCGGATAATCCCGGATTCTGGCAGTCGGTAACCGGTTCACGGGCAACACAGGAAGAAACACTTGTTGAAACAGCAATCAGGGAAGTCGGGGAGGAGACTGGTATTCGGGTTATTCCTGCGCTTTCTGGTAGTGCTTTGCCGGACAATGTGATTCTGCAGGAAAATCTCCATGACTGGCACATGACCAACCGTTATGAGATTTATCCTGCCTGGCGTCATCGCTTTGCGCCAGGTGTGACGATGAATACGGAGCATGTTTTCGGGTTGTGTGTGCCAAAGGATATTCCTGTTCGGCTTGAGCCGCGCGAGCATCTGCAGTATGCCTGGCTTGACTGGCTTGACGCGGCTGACAGATGCTTTTCCGCTTCTAATGCCGAGGCTATCCTACAGCTGTCGCAAAGGGGATAATCACAACAGCATTAAAAAAGCCGGACATTATGATATGTCCGGCTTTTCTTTTTTAATAGATTTTGCTTATTTGACTTTTGCCTTGGCACGCAACGTCTGGGTATAAGCCTCCCATTTCTGCTCCTGGATGCGCTGGGTAATGCCGGGCCTGGCTTCTTCCAGCGTCGGGAAAGTCAGTTCCCGGGTATCTTCGACCATGATGATGTGGTAGCCGAAGTTGGTTTGTACCGGCTCCTGGGAAAACTCGCCTTTTTTCAGCTTGACGAGTGCCTGCGCAAAGGGATCGACGTACACATTGGGGGCGCTCCATCCCAGATCGCCACCCCTTGCCGCTGTAGGGGTATCGGTGGATTTTTCCTTGGCGATTTCCTTAAACTTGCCGCCGCTTTTCAGCTGCTCAATGATGGTTTTTGCTTCGTCTTCCGAAGCGACCAGGATATGGCTGACCTGATATTCCGTATTACCGGCCTGGGCCTTCAACTGGTCATAGGTTTTTTTGACGTCGGCATCACTGACCGGATTTTTGCTGACAAAGTCACTCATCAGGGCACGAACCAGAATATTTCTGCGGGTGACTTCCATCTGGGTTTTTACTGCGGGTATGGCCCCCATTTTTTTCTTTTCAGCTTCCTGCACCAGGATTTCACGCATGATCAGGTTTTCTTTTATGCCTGCACGCAGTTCCGGGGTGTCCTGCTGTCCCTGCTGGACCACTTCACTGACAATGGCATTCACATGTGACGCCGGGATGGGTTTTCCGTTGACGACAGCGGCATTTTGTGCAAATGCCGGTAAACTGAGCGCTGCGATTAGTAAAAGCAGGATTCTGGTTGTTTTTTTCATGAGTTGCGTCCTGTTAAATAAGATCAGACCGTCGCGTTTTGTCCGGTCACCTGTGGGTTGTTCAATACAGTCAGGCGGACAAAATGTGCCGTTATTTTTCCTGAAATATTGCTTACGGCACAGTAGCATATTCTATATTCAAAAGCGAATGATGGAACAGGTGCTGGGATTTTTTCTCAACTATCGATAAGCTTTATCAAAAGAAAACGAAAGGTGCCGGATGCAATGAAAACAGATAACCGGAAAATGAAACGGGCATGGTGCGCATTGTTGGTCATGATGCTGGCATGTCTTGTCAGCATGCCATCTGATGCGGCTGATCCGGACAAGGTCTTGCGCTATGTTTTCCCGGCGCCGGAAACCGGATTTGATCCTGCCGTTGCCCATGACCTTTATTCTTCACAGGTTATCCGGTCCATTTGCGAGCCGCTTTATACCTATGACTATCTGGCAAGACCCGCCAGGCTGGTTCCGCTGACGGCAGATGGCATGCCGGAGATCAGTGATGGCGGAAAAATCTATACAGTACGCGTGAAAAAAGGGATTTTTTTCGCCAGTGATGCGGCATTCAACGGCAAGCCCCGCGAACTGGCAGCGGCTGATTTTGCCTATGCCATCAAGCGCCTGGCTGACCCCACGGTCCGGTCAGCCTGGGGCTGGCTCGTTGAGGACAAGGTTGCCGGATTGTCGGCGTGGGCAAAAATGACCGGCCGTTCGGGCCGCCCGGATTACAGCCGGCCGGTAAAAGGGCTTGAAATTGTTGATCGTTATACCCTGCGCATACGCTTAAACAAGCCGGACTACAACTTCACCCACATCCTGGCGCATTACCCCACCTGTGCCATGGCGCGGGAGGTCGTGGAAAAGTACGGGGATGCCAGTACCCACGTCATGGCCAACCCCGTAGGTACCGGTGCCTATACCCTGGATCAATGGAAACGGGGGTCCCGTATTGTTCTGGTGGCCAATCCGGACTTCCGGGGTTTTATCTGGGATTTTGCGGCAGGAAGTGATCCGGAAGATTTTCGTATTGTGGAAAAGATGAGGGGAAAATCCATGCCGCAGATCGGCCGGGTGGAAATCAGTGTGATTCCGGAAGATCAGTCGCGCTGGCTGGCTTTTCAAAGCGCCGAAGTGGATATGTTCAATCTGGATGGTCCGCTGGCACCCAAAGCGCTGGCTGAGGGACGTCTGCGACCGGAACTTGTGGCCAAAGGCATTCAGTTGTCACGCACGATTGATGCCGAACTAAGTCATTATTACTTCAACATGCAAAACCCGGTACTGGGGGGGATGGAAAAGGAAAAAATTGCATTGCGCCGCGCAATAGCCATGGCGCACAATGTGGATGAGGAGATCCGGGTGGTCTGGAACGGGGAAGCCATTCCGCTTGAATACCCCATACCGCCAGGGGTAGTGGGGCATGACCCGGACTATAAAAGCAGCGTCAGATATGAACCGGCGGTAGCCAATGCCCTGTTGGACCGTTTTGGCTATACCCGGGGGAAAGACGGCTGGCGTGTGCAGCCGGACGGCTCCCCCCTGGAAATTGTTTTATCGGCAAGGGCGGACTCTACCGGGCAGCAGCAGAGTGAGATGTGGAAAAAGACATTTGATTCGCTGGGCATCCGGATGAAAAGCGACAAGCGGCTTTTTCCTGATCTGCTCAAAGCGGAAAAACAGTGCCAGTTGATGATGCGGACCAGCCCGTGGATTGCGGATTATCCGGATGGGGATAATTTCATGCAGCTTTTTTACGGCCCGCATGTTGGCCAGAGCAACAATGGCTGCATGAAAATCCCCGAGTTTGACGCCCTGTACGAACAATCGGTTACGCTGCCCGATGGTGAGGAACGCAATCTCCTTTATCATAAAATGGCCCGTATCCTGGAAGTGTATGCGCCGACCCGGATCGGGTATGCCCGCTATCGCAATATGCTGCTTCAGCCTTATATCATCGGTTACAAAAAACATCCGGTCATGCACAGTGAATGGATTTATATTGATATGGATAAAAAGGAGAAACAGGCCCGGAAGTAACAAAGTCTTGGCGTGACTTAAACGCAACCGGGGCGTTTCCCTTTAAAATCGGTTGTTTGATATGCAACCCGAGAATTGGACCACATGATGAAAATAACATTTCCCGCTTCTTTCACGGCGCGTTTTTCTTTTATTGTTCTCCTGCTTTTGCCGGGACTTCTCCTGTCGCCGGCTCTGGCGGAAACACGGGCTACCGTTCCTGTGATGGGGGCAGAAGAGATCAACTCCTTTTGTACACAGGGCCTGGAAGACTGGAAACAGCGTGTGAGCCAGTTGGAGGAAATCAGGGCGTATACCCCACAGGGTTCCGTGCAGTTTGTTGAGGAATGGAATCGCCTGCTGATCGCCCTGGATGATGTGCATGGTCCGATTTATCTCTTAAGCCAGGTTTCACCCGATGAAACGGTCCGCAGCAGTGCGGAAGCCTGTGATACGCAGATACGGGCGTTTAATACCGATCTGTATCTGAACCAGAAGCTGTATGCCAATGTGCGGGTTTCGCGTTCGACGGACAATGTGGAAAGGAAACTGCGCAAGGACACGCTGAGTGATTTTGAGGATGCCGGGATCACTCTGATGCCCAAAAAACGCGAACGGATGCGCGAGATACGGGTCCGGCTGGATGCCATCCAGCAGGAGTTTTCCCGCAATATCCGTGACAATAAAACCCGCGTGGTTTTTACGCCAGAGCAGATGCGGGGTTTGCCGGAAGACTACCTGACAAAGCTGAAAACAGACGGGAGCGGAAACTATCTGCTCGATTTTTCCTACCCGGTCTATGTACCGTTCATGCGTTATGCCGATGACAGCGAGGCGCGCCGCCAGTACCAGTTTGAATTCCTGAACAGGGGAACGCCAAAAAACCTGGAGTTGCTGCAGGAAGCCATCATGCTGCGCCAGGAGATGGCGGAGCTGGCAGGTTTTCGCAGCTATGCCGACTACAAGCTGCGCCGTCGGATGGCAAAAAAACCGGGGCTTGTGGATACCTTCCTCGATCAGGTGCAGGAAGCCACCCGTGTGGCAGAAAGCAACGAGCTTGAAGATTTGCGTCAGTACAAGGCACGCTCACTGGGCATCTCCGCTTCCGAGGCAGCTATTGAGCGCTGGGATGTGACTTACTGGCAGGAAAAGATAAGAAAAGAGCGCTTTGATGTTGACCAGAATGATCTGCGCCGTTATTTCCCGACAGATGCTTCGGTGAAATGGGCGCTTGGCATATCGGAAACGTTGTACGGCATTACCTTCAGGAAGGCCAACGTGCCGCTCTGGCATGAGGATGTGGCGTATTTTGATGTGTATGACAAAGCGTCCAAAGAGCGGCTCGGCGGTATTTACCTGGACCTTTTTCCGCGTGAAGGAAAATACGGCCATGCAGCGGCCTTCCCCGTGAGAGGGGGCAGCACACTGGAAGGGCGCAAACCCATTTCAGTTCTCGTGACCAACTTCAACCGGACCGGGCTCGACGGGAATGAACTGGAAACCCTGCTGCATGAATTCGGCCATGTGCTGCATGGGGTGCTTTCAAAAACCCGTTATGTTGAACAGTCCGGTACCAGCGTGGAGCGTGATTTTGTCGAAGCACCTTCGCAGATGTTTGAAGCCTGGGCCCATGAGAAACAGCCGCTGGCGCTCCTGCCGGATTATTGTTCACCTTCATGCCCGGTAGTGGATGATGATCTGTTAAAACGGATCAACCAGGCAAGAAAGTACGGCAAGGGAACTTTTTATGCCCGTCAGTTACTGTATGCCCGATATGACATGGCGCTTTATAACGAACATAAAAAAAATGTCATGACGCTGTGGGAGGCCATGGAAGGAAAGACGCCGCTGGGTTATACGAAGGGTACCCAGTTCCCGGGGCAGTTTAACCATACCATCAGCGGTTATGCCGCAGGGTATTATGGCTACCTGTGGTCCGAGGTGCTGGCGCTCGACATGTTGTCCCGGTTTGGCGACAACCTGATGAATCCGCAGATGGGCATGCGTTACAGAAAAGCGATTCTGGAGCGGGGGGGGGAAGCTTATGCGGATGAACTGGTTCGTGCATTTTTGGGGCGTGCGCCTGACAGCAAGGCGTTTTACCAGGAAATCACCGGCAATGCGAGTGACAAAAGGTAACAGGATAACGGCTGACAGAAGAGCATACCCATGGCTGCTTACCTGATTCGCCGCTTGTGGCAAATGATCCCGACCATGCTCGGGGTGCTGCTTCTCGTCTTTATCCTCTTTAACTGGGTGGGAGGTGATCCTGCCTATATTCTTGCCGGCAAGATTTCCAATCCGGAGCAGATCGCCAATATCCGAAAACAGCTGGGAATTGATGAGCCTTATTATGTCCAGCTCTGGATATTCATCAAGCAGGTTCTCACCTTTGATTTCGGCAACAGCTGGAGCACGGGCGAGCCGGTTTCGCAGATTATCGTCACGCGCATGGGACCGTCGCTGACATTGCTTTTACCGCTGACGATACTGGAAACCACGATTGCCATTGGCCTGGCGCTGGCAGTTGCCTATGTCCGCGGGTCACTGACAGACCGCATGATCATGATGGTCTGCACGGTGGGCATGTCAATCAGTATTCTCGTCTACATCATTGTGTTTCAGTACTGGTTTGCCTACAAGCTCGGGCTTTTTCCCGTGCAGGGATGGGGCGACAGCCTGTCGCAGAATCTTTTTTACTATGCGCTTTTGCCCATCATCATCCTGCTGGCGGTGAGCCTGGCTCCCAACCTGCGGCTTTTCCGCACCTTCGTGTTAGATGAGATCGGGCAGGATTATGTCCGCACTGCACGGGCAAAGGGGCTGGGGGAGGGCCGCATCATGTGGGTGCATGTGCTTCGCAATGCAGCGATTCCGATTATTACCTATGTCATGTCCAATCTGCCCGCGCTCCTGATAGGTGCTTTTCTGGTCGAGCGTTTTTTCTCTATTCCGGGGATCGGGCGTGAAGTGATTCTGGCTGTGGAAAGAAGTGATTTCCCGGTCATCAAGGCGATTACGGTGCTGGTGGCTGCGGCTACCATGCTTTTCAATCTGCTGGCCGATCTGCTTTACCAGATGGTCGATTCCCGTGTGCGGTTGAGGTAAGCCATGACACGGACCGGCATCCCCATCTCTCCCGGCCTGTGGGCTATGGTCTTCAAGCGCCTGCGCTCGGATGTGGTTTCGATGGTGTCACTCGTTGTTGTCGGTTTTTTTATGGTGATGCTTGTCCTGTCGGCAATGGGGGTTATTGCATCGGACTGGGATGCGGAAGTTGGGGTTAATTATGCGCCTCCTACTTTTGTGGGTGCCGGTTCCGGTGTACAGATCCAGCCCGAACCCGTTCGGCCTGATGCCCGCCCTGAAAATCCGGTCGATCCCCTGCGCGATGTCATTCGCAAGCTGCGTGCCGAGATGGCTGAGCAGCCGCAAATGGCTGTGAAAAATGATTATGGCATTGCTGATCCGCTTGAAAAAGAGCTGGCAGAAATCCGTGCCGGGCTGAAAGATGCTGGTGCGGCACATGAGGATGGGCGAAAGGAAACGCTTCCCTTCGGCGCAGACAAGTGGGGCCATGACATTATCAAGAAAACGGTTAAAGGGGGAGAAACCTCCATTGTGGTTGGACTGGTTGCTGCCCTGCTTGCCACAGTGATCGGCACGGTGCTGGGCGCTTTTTCCGGTTATTTTGGCGGGAAAGTGGATGATTTTTTCAACTGGTTTTACAGCATCTTCACTTCCATTCCTTATTTGCTGCTTATTCTGGCGGTGGCCGCCGTGTTGCAGAAAAAAGGGGTGTTTACCATCATCCTGATTCTGGGGCTGACCGGCTGGACCGGTGTTTTCAGACTGGTGCGGGCGGAATACATCCGTCATAAGGAGCGGGAGTATGTCCTGGCGGCGGGTACTATCGGGGCATCGCACTGGCGGCGCATATTTTCGCATATTTTCCCGAATGTCAGTCATATTCCGCTGGTCCAGATGTCGATACTGGTGGTGGGTTTTATCAAATCGGAAGTGATCCTGAGCTTTCTGGGATTTGGGGTGCCGGTTGGTGTGGTTTCCTGGGGAAGCATGTTAAATGAGGCGCAAAATGAACTGATTTTAGGAAAATGGTGGCAACTGACGGCCGCCACGGTGGCGATGGCGCTTCTGGTCACGGCATTTTCACTCTTTACCGACGGGTTGCGTGATGCGCTGGACCCCCGTCTCAAGGAGGGCTGATGGAGGCAGACATGACACCGCTTCTTCAGGTCAGAAATCTCCAGGTCCGTTTCAGGGTCGACCGGCAGACAACGTTTGAGGCGGTAAAGCATATTTCATTTGATATCCCGCGCAA
>JAAZED010000003.1 GCA_012512465.1 Oxalobacter sp.
GACGGATACCGATTACTATCGCAAAGATGTTACCAACAACCTGACTTCAGGCACCTCGACGACGACTTACGGCAGCGGCACCAATTTTGCCAATGCGGAAACCATTCGTGCCGACCTTTATCTGCAGGACGAAATGAAGTTCTTTGAGCGGCGGCTGACGATCACCCCCGGTATCCGCCATGCCCACTACTCCCTTGACCCCTCACCGGACAGGAATTACGGCATCATCGCCGGAAAGGAACCCACCAAGGTCACCGAAAACAAATGGCTGCCGCAAATCGGCCTTCTCTTCAAGATCGACAGCATGCATTCGCTTTACGGACGCTACGCGGAAGGCTTCAAGATGCCGACGGCCGAGCAGCTCTACACTTCGTATGACATGGGAGTCCTGCGCCTGATCCCCAACCCGGACCTCAAACCGGAAGAAGTCAAATCATACGAAGCCGGTATACGCGGACAATACAGCCGGGGGTGGTTCTCCTTTGGCGGTTTCTACAGCGACTATACCAATTTCATCAAGAGCCGCCAGCCTGTTGCCGGTACCGCTGCCGATTATACCTACCAGAATCTTGACAAGGTCAAGCTCTGGGGCTTTGAGGCTTCCGGAGAATGGCGCTTTGCACAGAACTGGAGCGTATCAGGCGGCGCTACATACCAGCATGGCAAGCAGGCCAGCACGAACAGCGGCAAGTACGTCCCCTTTGATGCCGCCTCGCCACTATCCGGCAACCTGGGCCTGCGCTGGAACCAGCCAGAATACAAGCTCAGCACGGAGCTGATCGGCACCTTTTCCAGGCGCATCACCCGCGTGAGCGATGAAGACTATTACAAGCCCGGCGGCTACGGGGTCTTTGACAGCTACGTCAACTGGCAGATCGACAAAAACTTCAAGCTGACGGCCTCTGTCCTCAATATCTTCAACAAGCGTTACTTCGAACAGACGGCCTCCACCATGAATGCGTATCCGACTTCCGCATCGCAGGCCTACACCAATCCGCTTGAACTCTACACCGCGCCGGGCAGGACTTTCGCTGTCACGCTCAGTGCCAGTTTCTGAAGGAGCCATTCATGTCAAAAATCCGTCAGACCGTTCCCCACCCGCGGGCCAGCTGGATTGACCCGGTAAGCAGAGAGATTCTGCCGTTTCAGCCGCTCATGCAGAAAATGGCGCAGAAAAGCATTGTCATGCTGGGCGAAACACATGATGTCGCAGAAATCCATCGCTGGCAGCTCCACGTCGCCATGTCGCTTTACACGCTGCGGCCCCATATGATGATGGCCTTTGAAATGTTTCCCAGACGCATCCAGCCCGTGCTAGACGAATGGGTCGACGGATTGCTCGATACCGAAACGTTCATCCGCCAATCAGAATGGTACGATGTCTGGGGGTTTCCTGCCGAAATTTACCTGCCGCTTTTTCACTTCTGCCGCCAGCAGAAAATCAGGATGATTGCGGCCAACTGCTACCGCGAGCTCGTCACCCGTGTCGGGAAAGAAGGATGGGACGCCGTTCCGGAATCCGAGCGTGACGGGCTTACCCCCAGTGCCCCGCCAACCGATGCCTACCGGACCTATCTTTCCGGGTACAGAAAGCCGGGCACGCCCCCGCCGGAAGGCGACCGTTTTATCCGTGCGCAGCAAACCTGGGACCGCGCCTTTGCCTGCAACATGGCCTATGCGCTCGACAGCATGGGAGCAGACGAGCCCATGCCGCTGATTATCGGCATCATCGGACGCGGCCATCTCGAGTATGGACACGGCACGCCGTACCAGCTGGCTGACCTCGGCATTACAGATACCGCAGTCCTGCTGACATCTGACCGGGACGAATGGCAGGAGTGGCACCCCAATCCGACCGGCATGCC
>JAAZED010000057.1 GCA_012512465.1 Oxalobacter sp.
CTCCTGATCCGTATGGCATACCGCCGCCGCCTCCACCGCCTCCGGAGTTTCCACCTCCACCTCCGCCTCCGCCTCCACCGCCTCCGGCGATGACTCCGTTGTTGGTTATTGCAGTGTTGGCAGATTGCACCAACAGACCGGGGCCACCTGGATTTCCGACAACCGATGTGTATCCGTTACCCGCTCCATACCCGCCGTTTCCTCCTCGGCCAAGTATCCAGCCGCTGTTTACGAGAAGCAGCCCTTCAGGAAAACTGCCTGAAACAGTCAGTGCAGGAACCGCTGTGCTTGTTGAATAAATATAAATACCCGCAGGAATATTTGCGATGAGAAAACTTTGCCCATCCCAGCCGGCAGCCAGGGCCATCGCCCTGATATCCACATCAGCAACACTGTTGGCAATGGTGAGAACAAACTCACTGGCATAGAATTGCCGCACCACGCCATTAATGCCGACATATCCCTTCTTCACCCTGCGTGCGGAGCCATCGACGCCCACATACATTTTCTGAACAGCCGCCGCTGTATTTCCGTATCCGATATAGCTTTTCTTTGTCATGGCATCACTCGTAAAGCAGGTAAAGCGACCCTGTCGCCAAAGGCGTGACGCCCGGGGTTATGTCTGTGGTGCCGAAAGTGATGACCTGGCGGAGCTTGCCGGGGGTAATGATGGTCGAATCATCAACACCTGCTGCTATTTCATCCAGCGTTGCGATACGGGCAACACCGGTATGGCTTTCTGTGGCGTTCATCATATCCACCGCAAAATAGCCGTCGATATGGAACACAATCTGCTGCTCCAGCCGGATGCTGCCAGGCTTTAACGCACCGCCATTGCTGTTTCTTAAAGGATAAATGCCCCCCCCGATCCTGATCGATGGCGTTGCTGTCCTGTTGGTCTCGGGTACGCGGATCTGCAATACCAGTTGATCCTTGAGGGCAACCTCACCCGGAAAGACCAGGGCATCGCCTGTTCCTGTGCAGATACCCTTCACAAGCATTTCAGAAGCAATCGCAGCACGCTCAGCGGCAAGGGCAGCACTTTGCGATGCAGAAAACGCATCGGCAGAAGCCGAGACGGCACAGGATGCTGCCGCAGCAGCATCCTTTTTCACTTGCTCCGCAATCTTTTCCGCCTCATCAATATCGATGATGGCGGCAATCGCTTCCGCACGGTCTGCCGCCGCCTCTGCCCTGTCCAGCTCATTCTGGACATCCGAGCGTACTGCGGCGGAAAGATCCTGCACGATCTGATCGTCCAGCGAGTCATACGTCACCACGTCAGGGCGCAACCTCCCGTCATCGGCCTGGAGGATCGCCAGGTTTGCCCGGATATCGTTGATGGAATTGGATGTCTTGTCCAGCTCGGCATTCAATGCGGAATGATCCGTTTCATGTCCGAAATCATCGGCAAAATTCTTTCCGCGCGTGTATTTGGGAGGTTGTGCCATGACGTCCTCCTCTCTCAGTCTTTGGCAGCGTCGGATCGCCCACGACCCGCACGCGGCTTTTTCGCCGCCTCAATGGCATTGTCCAGCGCACGCGTCATGCGCTTGCCATAGACAGACTCCACCAGCTCTTCGCCGTACTTGATCTCAAGACGGGCATACTCGTCCTCAGCAGCCTTGAAATCACCTGCTGCCGTGCCATTGCCGTTTTCGTCCGCACGGGCGTTGTCGCTGTTCAGGACATTTTCTGTGCCAAAAAGCGCCTGCAAAAGTGCAATCTCGTATTCCGGCACAAAAACCGGGGTGAGGGTATGGGCGTCACGGCGGACATGAATTGTGTACAAGGGTGTCATAAAATTCCTTTTATCGTCAGTTTGTCCCGCCGCCGAAGCGGCGGAACGTGGGAAAGGGTTACGGCTTTGCGTTTGTCCCTGTCTTACGCAATGGACAAAACAGCGTGGGCATTGGCGCGCTTCAAAACGAGCGCCACACGCATGTTGATCATCTGGTACAGTGCCAGGATGTTGTATGGCCTTGTCGGGCTCACAATATCCAGGTCGTCATCACGGAATTCCATGAATTTGCTGTTGATGAAGTAGCAGCGTTTTTCCCACGGTGTAGTCGGGGAATCAAGCGCATCCAGCGCCTCGAACTGCGGGTCCCAGATGATTTCCACGCCCTTGAAATAAAGGCCCGTGGACGTGCCGCTACCCACACCGGCATCAATACGCTTGACCTTGCCTGCATTGGTGTTGTTGGTCACCGTCACGGCATACTGGCGGTAGGCATCAATAAAGCTTGAGCCGGCCAGGATGAAGTCCGGGCTGCCGCCATTGCGGATACACTTGCGCCACTGTGCTTCCATGGCGGTAGCCAGTGCACCCGCAGTGGTCGAGGCAATACCTGTCGCGGCATTGTTGCGCCAGTAGGTGGCAATCGAGCGGTCAATACCGCCGACAATACCTGTAGCTGGATTCAGGGCAATCAGGGAGTCCAGACCCGTTACTGCATCAGCAGATGCCGTGCCGTCACGGTGCAGCTCAAGCGAGAGCTTTTCATTAAAACCGATACGGAAGGCTTCCATCTGCTCATTTAACAGATCAAGCAGCTGCACCTTCTCGTTTTTTTCGACCTTGTATTCCCTGCGCTCGCCTTCCCTTACCTTGATACCATTGCCAAAGAGGGTGTCATGGGAAATGTAAAAGCCGTCCACGGCACGGCGCCAGGGAAAGGCCGCCTGGTCGGTTGTCTGTCGTTTGTTGAAGGATACCGGCGCTTCACCGTAAGCCCATGCAAAATTGGAGTCATGGCTCTTGCGGATATTAACGACGACATTCTGTTTGGCACCCAGGAAAGTCTTGCGTCTTTCCATGAGTTTTTTGAGCAATGGGGTATCGACGCTCACCTGGTCGACAGGCGCATTGCGCATGAATTCATCCAGGGTGGTTTTCCCCAGGTATTGCAAATCTGCGGTTGAAATTGGCATTTGTCGCTCCTAATATGAAAGAAAAATTTCTCTTTCACACCGTGCAGGACGCAATTCCTGCTCTTTGGCCTTTTCCCCCCTGCCGGCGCGACTTCGGCTTCATGCGACTTGGGAGTGCTGGCGCTTGCGCTACCAGGACGCGACCCCTGGCGATTCAGCGACGAATTTCGATGTGTTGTTCTTGCAGGCTGCCAGGGCACCATCTCCGTACTGGTTGCACCAATAACGTCATGGAATGATGCCTTTATGAGGCAGCCTGTTCCTGCTTTTTTTGTGTGTTACCACACGGATGTTATTTTAACCCGGCTGTCAAGCCGTTATGGCTGTTTGTGCGAAACTTTGTCATGCACCCCGGAAGGCCGCATGAATACTGGCTTTCCGGGAGTATAGGAACCGCTAGCTCAAGACATTCCAATTGCAGTAAAGAATCTCACGCTTCCACTTGATAAAACAATCATCTTTTCAGAAGAAATAGACTGATGTCCTAACCATTGCGAGTATGCATTTCCTACTGCATTTGCATTACACCATCCGAAAGTAACTCCGAATATCTGTGAAAATGGTTTTTTGAATATAACTGATGATGTATTAGCGGGAATAATGCCCCACTGCATCAGCATGCCTCCAGGCATAATCTGATAGCCATTCTCTTTGAGACGCTGGTTACTGCCACCAAAGTCAGTTAAGCCGACTTTCTGATTGACATCATTGGCAAGCGCCGTAACATCCACCATCCCCGGATTGAGCGTGGCATCAAATGCCTTGATGAGAACCATCACCGGGAAATTCATGGGGCGGGTTTCATCAGCAGCACCATATACAGAATGCATCGCATTATTCAACCCAACCCTATCACTCAAAGTCGTAGTTCCAGTTACTATGCCGTATGTAGCAGTGCCTGTATAGGCTCGGATCGCAACGTCCCTGTCATTGCCCGCTCTATTGCTTCCCGTAGAAAAACCGTCAAGTAATACCTTTGTCGCATCCTCCTGATACCGGTACGGATGCACCTCACCTGACGCATCCCGGCCGCGCAGGAAATACTTCGATGCCGCGGGCAGTACCAGATATGCGCCATCCGGGTTCCTGTCCGCACCATCCATCCCATCACAGCGATAGAAAAAGTCTGCCGACTCATTCAGTTCTTCACCGCACCACACGCTTTCAGCCAGTTGCGGATACGTAGCAACACCTACACAGATTGGGCTATCGCTGTTGATGCTGAGAAAGCCTGCCGGGACAACCGTGCCGCCATAGGTGACGATGGTGCCGACC
>JAAZED010000058.1 GCA_012512465.1 Oxalobacter sp.
GCACCACAAGTTCCGAAGTGAAGGCAGGGTAATGACCAATCCCGGCTGGCTGGCCATTTATGGCAAGGATGTCCCGACTGACAAGGAAGGGGAAAAAAGCAAGATTCTGGTTCCTGTCTCACAGGGCGAAAAAGTCCGAACCGAAAAAGTCCTGGCAGAGGCGCTGGCTACCCGCCCGCCTGCACGCTATACCGAGGCAACGCTGCTTTCAGCCATGGAGGGCGCCGGCAAACTGCTGGATGATGAATTGCGCGAGGCAATGGTTGGAAAAGGGCTGGGCACACCGGCAACCCGTGCCGCCATTATCGAAGGTCTGCTGACAGAAAAATACCTGTTGAGGGAGGGGCGTGAACTGATCCCGACGCCTAAGGCTTTCCAACTGATGACGCTTTTGCAGGGGCTGGGTATTAAGGAACTGACCAAGCCGGAATTGACCGGTGAATGGGAATACAAGCTTTCACAGATGGAAAAGGGTGATATCAGCCGCGAGGAATTCATGCAGGAAATCGCGCAGATGACCCAGGCCATCGTCAAGCGTGCCAAGGAGTACGATGAAGAAACGATTCCCGGTGACTATGCCACGCTGAAGACGCCTTGTCCGCAATGCGGTGGCGTTATCAAGGAAAACTATCGCCGCTTTGCCTGCACAAGCTGTGATTTTTCCATTACCAAGACGCCAGGCAGCCGCCAGTTTGCCGTAGATGAAGTGGAAGAATTGCTGCAGAAAGGCCAGATCGGGCCATTGCAGGGATTCCGTTCCAAAATGGGCCGTCCTTTCAATGCCATCCTCAAGATCACGCATGATGATGAAGGGCATTACAAGCTGGAATTTGATTTCGGACAACCGAAGGATGACGATGAAGGCGCCACCGTGGATTTCAGTGACCAAACCCCGTTGGGGCCTTGTCCGAAATGCGCGCACGGTGTGTTTGAGATGCCACTGTCGTATGTCTGTGAACAAACGGTTGCCAGACCGAAGGCCTGTGATTTCCGTAGCGGACGGATTGTGCTGCAACAGGAAATTTCACCGGAGCAGATGAAAAAACTCCTGAAAGATGGATCAACCGATCTCCTGACAGGTTTTGTCTCACAGCGGACGCGCCGTCCATTCAAGGCCTATCTGGCATTGGGCAAGGCCGGCAAGGTTGAGTTCAAATTTGAGGAAAAGAAAGCCGCAGCCGCACCGAAAAAGACATCGGCAGCCGCTTCGGAAAAAGCGGCGGCTAAACCGGCGGCCAAAAAAGCTGCAGTGAAAAAGGCGCCACCCAAAAAGGCGGTTGCCGAAAAAACCGTAACGAAAAAAGCCGCACCGGCCAAAAAGGCGGTGGCAGGCAAGACGGCAGCGAAAAAAACCGCTGCCACGAAAGCACCGGCAAAAGCGGCAGCCAAAAAGACAAAGGCAAAGTCTTAGGAAAAAAGGAGAAAACCAAAAAGGGCAGAGAATTTCTCTGCCCTTTTTGGTTCGGTGTGTTATTTTTCAGACATGCCCCAGAATCGGACCGGGAACATAGGGTTTTTCCAGTTCCTCAATTTCTTCTGCAGTGAGGGAAACCGTGGTAGAGGCAATGGCTTCTTCCAGCTGCGCCATTTTCGAGGTGCCGACAATCGGAGCCGTTACCCCTTTGTGCCGCAGCCAGGCATAGGCAACCTGTGCATTGGACAATCCCTTGGCCTGGGCAACCCGTGTCAGGGTATTGACGATCTTGAATGCCGCATCGTTATAAAAATAGCGCAAGGCCATTTCATCAGTTTTTGCGCGCACCGTTGCCGCACCGCTGCCATTTTCCTCCAGGTCTTCAGGCTTGCGGTTGCCTGCCAGGAAACCGCGGGCCAGCGGGCTCCAGGGGATGAGGGCGACCCCCTGATCCTGACACAACGGAATCATTTCGCGTTCTTCCTCGCGATACATCAGGTTGTAGTGGTTCTGCATTGACACAAACCGGGTCCAGTTGTTTTCTCTGGCAACCTGCTGTGCCTTGGCAAATTGCCATGCCCACATGCTGGATGCACCGATATATCGGACTTTGCCTGATTTAACGAGGTCATGGAGTGCTTCCATGGTTTCCTCGATAGGAGTGGCCCGGTCCCAGCGATGAATCTGGTACAGGTCGATATAATCGGTTCCCAGACGTTTCAGTGAAGCGTCCACGGCATCAAAAATATGCTTGCGGGAAAGGCCGCTGGTGTTGGGGGGAATGGCGGAGCGTTTGGCAGAAGCCGCATCGTAGCTGACATCGGTATCCGAAACATGAAAGAAAACTTTCGTGGCGATAACCACTTCTTCCCGTTTCGCATATTCTTTCAGCAGTTTGCCGGCCAATTCTTCCGAAACCCCATTGGAATACATGTTGGCGGTATCAAAGAAATTGATACCCGCTTCGACAGCCTGCCGGATAAAGGGACGTGACGCCTCTTCGTCCAGCACCCAGGGCCGCCACTTTGGCGAACCATAGGTCATCATGCCAAGACAGATCGGGGAAACGCGAAGCCCCGTTTTTCCGAGATTGACATATCGCATCAGATAATCCTTTCCTGTTTTCAAGGCACCGGATTTTCGTCCGGGCAAGAGATTTGGGCGTGTTAACACGCCCTAGTTGTTTTTCTTTGGCAGCTTCTGTGGTTCGATATTGAGCTGCTTGAGTTTTCTGTACAGGTGCGTGCGTTCCAGTCCGGCTCTTTCCGCCACACGGGTCATACTGCCGCCCTCCACAATGAGATGATGTTCGAAATAGATACGTTCAAACATATCCCGCGCTTCCCGCAAGGGGAGATTGAAATTCAGCAGGGAGTATGGATTGGATGAGAGTGTCGTCCGATTGGGTTGTGGGGCATTCGTGGATGGCGCAATACTTGCGGGTCTTGCCGATGCCGTTTCTGGTGTCATTTGCGTCAGATCTGCCAGAGAGTGGACAATCGCCTGCGTTTTTTCTGCCAGATTATGCAAGGCATGTTCAACGGCTTTCAGGAGTTTTTGAAGCGCAATCGGTTTTTCCAGAAAACCCAGTGCCCCGTGACGTGTTGCTTCTACCGCTGTATCGATGGAGGCATGGCCGGACATCATGATGACCGGCATGCTCAGGAGATTTTCCCGGCGCCATTCCTTCAGAAGGGATATCCCGTCGGTGTCCGGCATCCAGATGTCGAGCAGAACCAGGTCCGGCGCTTTTGTTGCCCGGGATTCACGTGCCTGCTGCGCATTTTCGGCGGTATATACCACATGCCCCTCATCAGAGAGGATTTCCGAGAGTAATTCCCGTATACCTATTTCATCATCAACTACCAGGATTTTTGCCATATTTACCTGCTCTGACGGTTACGTCTCCTCAAACTTGTCTACCTGCATTATGCCAGCTTTGTTTCCGGTGCCAACTGTAACAGTAAAATGGATACCACGGCACCATTGATGTCCTGCCGGTTCTGAACATCGATTCTTCCGTGATGTTCGTCAATAATTTTTTTGACAACGGCCATACCC
>JAAZED010000059.1 GCA_012512465.1 Oxalobacter sp.
CCCGCCGGTATGAAGGGCAATCTATCCCTTTGTATACGAGGCAAAAAGTCAGCCGCTATCATATCTGTTTCCACTTTGATATATTCTTGACTCAAGTCAATTTTACGAGTCCCTAACAAACAATAACCAAAGATTTTATAAAATGAAACCGTGTCCTGGCAGCGCTTTTTGGCTGATTGGAAAATTTTTCGGCGCCATGTCATCATACCTTACGTATTGCTGCTGCCTGTCCTGACTTCTCCATGCTGTTACTATGACCATCCTCCTGACCACACTGAATGCCCGGTATGCCCACTGCTCATTAGGCCTGCGTTACCTGCACGCCAATATGGGGAAACACCGGGAACGCACGCGTATCATGGAACTGGTTATCGGCATCAACCCTGCCGTTGCCGCTGAAAGAATCCTGGCAGAGCAACCGTCCATCATCTGCATGGGGGTATACATCTGGAATGCGGAAGAAACCACCAGACTCGTCTCCCTGCTCAAGGCAATCTCGCCAACGACGCCCATCCTGCTTGGCGGACCTGAAATCTCGCATGAGGCTGGATCGCAACCACTGGCGAAAATGGCTGATTATGTCATCAGCGGCTGGGGTGAAGCAACGGTTCCCGAGCTGTGCGATCACATCCTGAACGGCACGCCTCCCGAAGAAAAATTTCATAAGGGAAAACAGCTGGACTTAAACGATATTGTGATGCCTTACGATCTTTATACCGATGAGGATATTGCCAATCGCACCCTGTATGTCGAAGCGTCTCGCGGCTGTCCCTTTCGTTGCGAATTCTGCCTTTCCTCACTGGACAAAACCGCCTGGGCATTTGATACCGACCGCTTCCTTGCCGAAATGGAAAAACTTTACGTGCGCGGTGCCCGAAGTTTTAAATTCGTGGATCGCACGTTCAATCTGAATACAAAAAAATGCCGGCAGATCCTTCAGTTTTTCCTGGACAAAATTCATGCCGATCCTTCTGACCCGGTTTTTGTTCATTTCGAGGTCGTACCGGACCATCTGTCAGATGCGCTGAAAGAAGCCATCCAGCCGTTTCCCGCCGGGACATTGCAACTGGAAGTCGGGGTGCAAACGTTCAATCCGGAAGTACAGGACCGAATCAGCCGGAAGCAGGACAACAACAAAAGCGAAGCCAATATCCGGTGGCTGAGAAATCACAGCCAGGCACACCTGCATACCGACCTGATTGCCGGACTGCCAGGTGAAACACTGGAAAGCTTTGCCGCTGGGTTTGACCGGCTGGTTGCACTGGCCCCCCATGAAATACAGGTCGGTATTTTAAAGCGGCTGCGCGGTACGCCCATCCTCCGCCATACAGAAGCTTTCGGACTGGCTTTTGATTCGGCGCCTCCCTATACCATCCTTGCAACAGCGGATATTGATTTCTTCACCATGCAGCGGCTGGTCCGTTTTGCCCGTTTCTGGGATCTTGTCGCCAATTCCGGGCGTTTCGCCAGAACACTGCCGATGATCCTCGCAGACAGCCCTTTTACCCGCTTCATGGATCTGTCAGACTGGCTGTACAAGACGGGACGAACAACCCATGCCATTGCACTTGATCGGCTGGCCTCTCTTGTCACGGAATGGCTGGTATTAAAAGGGGCGGACGCTGACCAGGTCAGAATCACCATCGGCCAGGACTATGCCGGCAAAACCCATATGAAACGGCATAAAGAAACGGCCAATGCCACCCTGCCCAACGAACCCAGGCAGGCACATGTCCGCCAGAGCCGTCATATATGATGAACCGGCTCAAACCATTGATACGTAAAACCGGGACAGGACTGTCCGGGCAGATTAATTAAGCCAGCCGCGGCGGCGGAAATACCAGAAAGGCGCAACGGCGCTGCCTATCATCAAAAGCAATGCAAAGGGATAACCAAAATCCCAGCTCAGTTCCGGCAGAATATGGAAATTCATGCCATAAATGCTGGCGATAAGCGTTGGCGGCAAAAAGGCCACGCTGGCAACCGAGAAAATCTTGATGATCTTGTTCTGGTTGATGTTGATAAAACCAACCGTGGCATCCATCAGGAAGTTGATCTTATCGAAAAGAAACGAGGTATGACCATCCAGTGATTCAATATCCCGGAGAATCTGGCGGGCTTCCTCGAATTGTTCCGAATCGAGAAGCCGTCCCCGCATCAAAAAGCTGACCGCCCGCCGGGTATCCATCATGCTGCGCCGGATACGGCCATTCAAGTCTTCTTCCTTGGCAATGGCGGAAAGCGTTGCTGCCGCATCCTGGTCCGTGAAAGTTTCCTGCAAAACGCGAATACTCACATCTTCCAGATTGCGATAGATGCCTTCCAGCGCATCGGCGGAATATTCGGCATCCGTTGCATACAGATCAAGGAGAACATCCTTGTAATCCGTGATGGAACCAGGCCGTGAACGCGCACGCATCCGGACCAGACGAAATACCGGGAGATCCTCAGGATGCACGGAAAACAGCATCCCGCGGGCCAGGATAAATGCAACCGTTACCGTCTGCGGCCCTTCTTCATCATCAATACGGAAGTCTGTCCTGAGATGGATATCACCATTTTCCGCTTCGTAATAACGGGCAGAGGCTTCAATATCCTTGACCTCATCCTCATCCGGCATGGTGACGCCAAAAATATTTTTGACCCACAGGCGCTCATCTTCGGTAGGTGAGGTCAGATCAACCCAGACAGGCGCGACATTTTCCAGGTCCGCCTTGGAATCAATCGGAACCTGGCTTAAACGGCCATTCTGCAAGATAAACACATTGATCATGAGGAATTCTTTCAGGTAATCCTGAACCACATGACAAAAAACCCGTCATGCCAGCCCCCTGTCAGCGCAGGCCATTCTTTTTCAAAAGAAATAACCGGCTAACACCCATGGAAAAAGGCAAGTTTACTGACATCAAACGACAGAGGCAAGCTTTTACTGATTCCGGCGCATTATTTTTTACGGCCCGATACCGCCTTTTTCGGCGGCGGCAAGGGCTTTTTCGGCAGCGCGGCAGACCCCATCCTTCGCAGGATAATCTGTGTGCGCTGAGCCAGGTAACTGGAATCCCTGAGCGTACCGTAATAACGCGGATTGGGCAGCATGACGGCGAGTCTGGCCGCCTGCTCAGGCCCAAGGCCGGCTGCGGATACCCCGTAATAATGCCGTGCAGCAGCTTCCGCGCCAAAAACCCCGCGGCCAAACTCAACCACATTCAGGTATATCTCGAAAATCCGTTCCTTGTCCATCAGGAACTCCAGCATATAGGTGATGATCAGCTCCTGCACCTTCCGAAAATAACTCCGGCTCCCGGAAAGAAACAGATTTTTGGCCAACTGCTGGGTAATGGTTGATCCTCCGGCAACCACTTTTCCCTTCTTCAGATTTTTTTCATAAGCCCGCATCAGGGCCTCCCAATCCACCCCTTCATGGGCAGAAAAATTGGCATCTTCCGAGGCAATGATGGCACGCTTCAGATTTCGTGATATCTGGTTATAAGGTACCCATTTATGTTTGAGTTCTGCCTTGGGGTTATTTTTTCTGAGAACCGCCAGTTGCTGACGCATGAAGCTGGTCGACTCAGGATTGAACTTGACCCACCAGGCTATCTGGCAGAAATAATACAGCTGGATCAGAAAAAAAAAGGCAACCGGCGCAAGAAGTATCCAGTAACGGTATTTTTTTACCCAGGCGAAAAATGACTTCATGCTGCCTGCGACCTCAAGGCAGAAAATACCGGCTCCGTGGCCGGGCGCACCCCCCGCCAGAGAAAAAAGGATTCTGCCGCCTGCTCAACCAGCATGCCAAAACCATCGCGCACGACAGCACCATGCGTTGCCGCAAAATCCAGAAAAGGCGTCGGTCTGTCACCATAAACCATATCCAGAGCCAGTGCAGATGGCCTGAAAACGGCAGCCGGCACAGGCGGCATCTCATTACTCAGCCCTGCTGAAGTCGCATTGATAATGATATCGAATGGCTCCTGCAATGCAGCGTAGGCGGAAACATCCACTTTGCCGGCAGACGAAAAAAAGTCAGCCAGTTCCCTGGCATTATCCACACTGCGATTGGCAATCATCAGTCTTGCCGGACGCAGCGCCAAAAGCGGCTGGATCACGCCGCGCGCCGCGCTGCCGGCTCCCAAAAGCAGGACACGGGCACCCGCAACCGGATAACCGGCATTTTCAACGATATCCACCATCAATCCCTTGCCATCCGTATTGTCGCCAATGATGATGCCCTCTTCGAATTTCAGGGTATTCACCGCGCCTGCAGCCTGTGCTCGCGGCGTCAATGACGTGGCAAGCTTAAAAGCCTCCAGCTTGAATGGTACGGTCACATTCAGGCCTTTGCCGCCTTCAGCAACGAATTGCATAACGGTTGCCTCAAAACCATCCAGAGGGGCAAGCAGATGCTGATACCGCATATTCTGATGCGTCTGCATGGCAAACAGGGCATGAATGTCCGGTGACTTGCTGTGCGCAACCGGATTTCCTATAACAGCATAACGATCGGGGGCAGACATATGGCAATTCCTGAACAGGTAATAGTTAAAGCGGGCCAGCCTCAGGACTCGGTTTCCAGCGCTTCATCCCGGGTAAAGCGGAAGCGCGTTTCGATAACCCAGACCTCGCTTGCGATCGCAGAACGCATTTTGGGCGGAAACGGGCCAAAAGGCGCCGCCCTTCGGACAATCCGCAATGCGGCATTGTCAAGCGCAGCATTGCCGGACGATCTTTCCACCCGGGGTCCCCCCTCTTTTTCGTAGAGTGTGCCATCCTGTGCAACCGGAATAGTGACCACCAGTTCACCATAGAGTTTCCGGCCATTTCGCTGCGGAAAATTCAGTGTACCGATATTTTCAATTTTCCGCTGCATGGATTTGTAATACATGGCGTGCCCGACTTCCCGTGTCCGCGGAGAAATAAATACCTTTTTGGGACGGCCGGCCTGCTCTGAAATCGTGCGGTCAATTGCAGCGGCCCGCCCCGCAACCCCTTGCTGGCTGTCGGTCTGTGTCGTGACACCGGCATCACCGGATTCGTTTGCCGATGGATTTTCCCTGACCTGCGGCACGCTGGTCTTTAGCTCATCCTTCAGTTTGGCGGCCAACTGTTTTTGTTCTTTTTGCAATTCTTCTATCCGGCGCTGCGATGAAGCCAGCACATCCCCATCAGCAACCCGGCTGGAATCAGGTAACGGTGAACTGGGCCGTCCTTTCTCTTTTGTTCCACCGCCATCCAGATTGGCCTGGGCAACGGCGTCAGGATGTAAAGGCGCGCCTTTGGCCTTGGCATTCACCAGCACGACTTCCAGGGTGGGATCGGGCGGCACGATATGAAAGGCACGGGGAGGGACAAAACGGACGAACATCAACATGCCGTGTACCAGTACTGATACAAGGATCGCATAACCTAATGCACGGTTTTGTAGGAAAAAACTCAAATATCCTGCTCCGCGATACAACCGGCAGGGATGCCGGAAAAAAAACAGAAGCGCTCTCGCAACTTACGGCTATTTTAATGTGAATTTGACAGTCAAAAACGGCTAATCCACAATTTCATCCTCTGATTCTGCCATATTCTCATCCGCAGTAACAGCAGACACTTCAACAAGGCGGGCTTCAACAGACAGATCAACTTCATCCCATCTGAGCAAATCAAGGGTTACCTGTGTCCCACGTCCCAGTGTGCGGACTGCAGGTAAGGGGATAGTCAGCGGAATATCCAGCAATTGAACCATTTCATCCCGAATAACCACCGCCCTGGCCTGCCGGACATCATGCTGGGAGAGCCAGCGCAAACACCAGTATCGTTCCATTTTTGTCTGGAATTCAGCATAAATCGTATGGGCGGAATCAAAAGCGCTGACAATGGCAAAAAGATCGGCATCCCTGGGTTTGAATGGCGCAGAAAGGGGGGCGGTCACACCGTGTTGAATGCAGGCCAGAATCTGCCATTGGTTGACCAGATCCGTATAACGCCTCAGGGGTGATGTGCTCCAGGAATACTGATCGACCCCCAACCCCTGATGCGGTGCTGCATGTGTCTGCATACGTACTAGGCGACGAGCCGCCCATGAGCCATTACCCTCTCCCTGACTGCGGTAAATACCGGGAACACCATGCTCCTGCATCAGGCGTCCCCAGGTACTGTTTACAAAAATCATCAGTTCAGCCACGATCCGGTCCAGTGGCGCCGTGCGCATCCGCTGCTCGATGGTAACCAGGCCATCGTGTAGATAAAAACTGTAATCCGGGTGATTGGCCTGTTGCGGTTTCAGGCCAAAACTTTCCCGCTTTGCCATACGCACTTTTTCCCTCGCCTGCGCCCAGCACCAGAGGATGCCAATCTCCTCTTTGTGCGGATATTCCCCTTTGTTTTCAGCCAGATTTTCTTCTGTCACAATGTGCTCAAGATCGTTGAGCCGTAAATTGACAGCAACCTGGATGAATTCCAGGCAGGTTTCCGTTGCGAGCAGTGTACTGTCTTCCTGATTAATGGTGGCATACAGACTGACGGCCGGCCTTTTTTCACCTGCCCCCAGCGTAAAAACACGCACATAATCATCCGGCAGCATGGTGATCTTGTCCCCCGGCATATACACGGTTGCCATTCGCTGGCGGGCAACCGCATCAATATCATCTCCCGGCATCATGCCGAGTGCCGGTGCGGCGATATGGATACCGACTTTGACATTCCCGTCGGGCAGGCGGGTAACGGAAAACGCATCATCAATTTCTGTTGTCGTGACATCATCAATGGAAAAAGCCTGGACATCTGCTACCGGCAAATCCGGAATCGGCACCGTGATTTTCTCAAAAGGAAAACCGGTCCCTTTCGGGAAATGCTCAAAAAGGAAACAGGACAGGTGCAGATCAAACGGGGAAGCCACGGCACCCGTTTTAATCATCAGCCGTTCAGGCGTTGTCTGAAGTTCGGTGCATGCCTGGGTCAGCGCCTTGTATTCCATTCCGTTTTTATCCGGCTTGCACAACAACTGGATGGCAAGCGGCTTCATCGCCTCCGGGAAAACACCTGTCTTCATCTGCTCGACATACTGTTCCTGGATGATGGCCAGCTGGCGCTTTTTTTCTATGCTGGCCAAAGCGGCTTTCAGGGATTTTTCCGGTGCCGCCTTATAGCGTCCCTTGCCTTTCCGGTAAAAATATACCGGTGCGGCATGCAACCGGAGTAAAAGACCTGCGGCTTCCTGTGGCCGGGGCTCATGGCCGAAGTACTCTGTACCCAGTTCGGTAAAGCTGAATTCGGCTTCCCCCGCCACTTCCCAGAGAAAATCCAGGTCAATTTCCCCGGCAATTTCCTGTGCCTCTGACATCAGTTGCACCGGGTCATAGGCCTCATACTGCAACAGCACATCCCTTGCTCTGACCTTGGTTCGTTTCCCGCCGGGAAGCTCCACCTGGTAGGCTTCCCCGACCTGGGCCAGCACACTGCCGGTCCTGAAATCACCGGATTCTTCAAAAAATAAATTCATGCAACATTTTTCTGAAAGCAAAAAACTGCTTTCCGTTAATTCTTCAATGACACGCTTTCATCACAACTTCCTGCTCAGACTGGCTGCAGACCGCCAAACGCCAGAATCTCATCCAGATAATCCGGAAACTCTGACAGACTGTGATCACTGCCGTCGATGATAATCTGGCGTGCCTTTTCGTAATGCGCACACATTTGCCGGTAATCCAGTAACTCATCTCCTGTTGCGGCAATCAGAAAATACCGCTCCGGCCGGGTGATCCTGCGCACCTGAAACCGGCGAAGCTCATCGGCATATTTTTCCCTGTCCATTTCCCAATCTGCCAGCTCAAGCGTATCAGGCGGATTGTCCGTGCCTGCCTTGACATGCCAGGGATCAACCACCGGATTCAACAACACCGCCTTGCATCCGGTCCTTTCTGCCAGAAAAGTGGCATAGTACCCTCCCAGCGATGATCCGATCAATAAAATCCTGGCAGGATCATGTCCCTCCATCAGCTGGGATGCCAGTGAAACCGACGAAAAGGGCGACTCCGGGAGCTGCGGGCAAAAAAACCGGCCGGACAAACCCTGCCTGCTCATATAATCTGCTGCTGCCTGTGCCTTGAAAGAAGCGGGGGATGAGCGGAACCCATGGAGATACAAGATCATGGTGATACCGCTTTCGAATGAATCCTGTCGAGGATTTTCTGGTGCACATTGCCAAACCCGCCATTACTCATCACCAGAATATGATCGCCGGGCCGGACTGCTTTTACGATGCTTTCCACCATTTTCTCCAGATCATGATATGCCACCGCTTTTTCAGCCAGGGGCAAAAGCGCCTCGCCAAGATCCCAATCCAACGCATCTTTTCCGGATAATGCGCCATAGCCGAACACCAGATCGGCTTCCTTGAGGCTTTCCGGCAGGGCCTCTTTCATGGCACCCAGCTTCATGGTGTTGGAACGCGGTTCCAGCACGGCAATAATCCGGGCCTGATCGGAAGACGGTCCCACTTTCTTGCGCAAGCCTGCCACGGTGGTTGTAATGGCCGTCGGATGATGCGCGAAATCATCATATACCCGGATGCCGTGAGCCTCCCCGCGCAACTCCATTCTTCGCCTGACATTTTTGAAGCGCGAAAGCGAGGCAATCGCCACTTCAGGCACAATACCCACATGCCTGGCTGCGGCAATAGCGGCAAGCGCATTCAACCGGTTATGCTCCCCGGTCAATTCCCATGATACTGTTCCCTGTATTTCTCCATTAAACAGCACATCAAAAGTCAGCGCGTCACGTTCTTCAAAGGTCCAGCCATCCGGCATCGGCCCGCCAAACCAGACCTTTTCACTCCAGTATCCCTTCTCAAGAACCCGCGCTAAAGCCGGCTCGCGCGCATTGACAATCAGTTGCCCGTTTCCGGGAACCGTCCGGACAAAATGATGAAACTGGGTTTCTATGGCACCAATATCCGGAAAAATATCAGCATGGTCAAATTCCAGATTATTCAGGATGGCCGTTTTCGCATGATAGTGGACAAATTTGCTGCGCTTGTCAAAAAAAGCCGTATCGTATTCGTCTGCTTCAATCACAAAAAACGAAGAGGGTCCGGCGTTGCCGCCAAGCCGGGCAGAAATGCCAAAATTGAAGGGAACCCCCCCAATCAGAAAGCCCGGCGCATAGCCGGCATCTTCCAACAGCCAGGCCAGCATGGCTGACGTTGTGGTCTTCCCGTGGGTTCCCGCCACCGCGAGAACCCATTTGTTCTGAAGAATATGCTGTCCAATCCACTCCGGCCCGGACATATAGGGCAGGCCACGATTCAGAATCGCTTCCATCAGGGGATTGCCGCGGGACACCACATTGCCGATAACGTACAGATCAGGATTGATATCCGTTTGGCCCGCATCATAGCCATGAATCAGCTCAATACCCTGCTCCTGGAGCTGGGTGCTCATTGGCGGATAGACATTGGCATCACACCCCGTTACCTTGTGTCCGGCCGCCTTGGCCAGTACGGCCAGCCCCCCCATGAATGTGCCGCAAATACCCAGTATGTGAATATGCATGATGTCATTGTGATTTTTATTAAACCTGAAGATTCTACCCGACTCGCACCATTTTGCGTTCCAGAGTATGATAATCGCCATGACAAATGATCGCAGAACAGACTGGAACGACATACGCGGCGAGATCGCGATCGCCGCAGCCCGCCTGATTGCCGAAGAAGGCGCCACCTATGAAATGGCCAAGAAAAGGGCTGCGAGACAAATACTTGGAGATAACAGAATTAACGGGAATTTTCTGCCAGATAATAGCGAGATAGAAGAAGAAGTTAGAATTTATCACAACATTTTCATGGCAGACACCCAACCGGCACGGCTTTTGTTCCTGCGCAAAACCGCTTTGCATATGATGCAGGAACTGGCACAATTCCAACCACACCTGACAGGTGCGGTATTAAATGGCACAGCAAGCGAGCACAGCGATATTCATTTGCAGCTTTTTGCCGAAAGCGCCAAAGATGTTGAAATTCATCTTTTAAACAAAAATATCGACATTTCAGTTACAGAAGCCGAAAGTTACCGACAGAAAGCGCGAGCTGAGGAAACTATTCATTTTTACCATGAGGGCGAAATCTTTCATCTCGCTGTGTACAATCCGGACGACATGCGCAAAATGGTCAAAACCACGGATTCACAAGCGGAAAGAGCCGATATCACCCGATTGAAACAACTCATCGAACAGCAGGAATAGCGGCATTCGGCAGATTAATCAGGACAGCTCTGGTAAACTAGCTTCTTTTTCTTGCCAGTTACTGCTTTTTAGCGGCAAAATGCAATCAGATCCAAAATAAATAACAAACGGTACACATGGCTAAACATATTCTTATGCTCAATGGTCCGAATCTGAATCTTCTTGGCACAAGAGAGCCGGAAGTGTACGGCAAGACCACACTGAAAGATATCGAGGCTGCCGCCCATGATCTCGTCACACGGGCAGGCGGACGTTTCTCCAGCTTCCAGAGCAATCATGAAGGGGCGCTGATTGACCGCATTCAGACGGCCCGCACCGAAGGCGTAGAAGCCATCGTCATCAATCCCGGCGGCCTGACCCATACCAGCGTTGCCCTGCGCGATGCACTGTCAGGTGTAGCCATCCCATTTTATGAGGTACACATATCCAATATCCACCAACGTGAATCTTTTCGTCACCACTCCTACCTCTCCGCTATTGCAAAAGGTGTAATATGCGGGTTTGGTATGGATGGCTACCGCATGGCAATTGAATTTGCCCTCAATAACTGAATTTTCTTTTCTCGTATTTTCTGGATTTCTTATGGATCTTCGTAAACTTAAAACCCTGATTGACCTTGTTGCCGAGTCACAGATTGCCGAACTTGAGGTAACAGAAGGCGACAGCCAGGTACGTATTGTCAAAAATGCCCCCGCGCCGGCACCCATATTGATGCAGCCGCAAGCCATGCCGCAATATGGGCCCAATGTTGCGCTACCACCGGCAACTGCAGCTCCTGCGGCGGCACCGGCAGAAGCTGCAGCACCAGCCGAACCACAGGGTCATGTGGTCAAATCTCCGATGGTGGGTACCTTCTACGCGGCATCCGCTCCAGGTAATCCCCCCTTTGTTGAAGTGGGTGCAACCGTCAGACAGGGAGATACCCTCTGTATTATCGAAGCGATGAAACTGTTAAATGAAATCGAAGCAGATGTTTCCGGTGTCATCAAGCAAATACTGGTAGAAAACGGGCATCCCGTCGAATATGCCCAGCCGCTTTTTATCATAGGATAAATCAGGGGCCAGCCCTCACCTATCCTTCTTTATCTTTTTGATTTTCAGGATGTCCTGACACTATGTTTGAAAAAATTCTGATTGCCAATCGCGGGGAGATTGCATTGCGTATCCAGCGTGCATGCCGTGAGATGGGCATTAAAACCGTGGTGGTTCACTCCGAGGTCGACAGGGAAGCAAAATATGTCCGACTGGCCGATGAATCAGTCTGCATCGGACCGGCACCGTCTGCCGCCAGCTACCTGAATATGCCGGCCATCATCAGTGCCGCGGAAGTCACGGATGCAGAAGCGATTCATCCGGGTTATGGTTTCCTGGCTGAAAACGCCGATTTTGCCGAGCGGGTTGAACAATCCGGCTTTGTTTTCATTGGCCCGTCACCCGAATCCATCCGGCTAATGGGTGATAAGGTTTCTGCCAAACAGGCCATGATCAAAACCGGTGTGCCCTGTGTCCCCGGGTCGGAAGGTGCGCTTTCTGATGATTCAAAAGAAATCATTCATACCGCACGAAAAATCGGCTACCCGGTCATTATCAAGGCTTCCGGCGGTGGTGGCGGGCGCGGTATGCGGGTTGTTCATACCGAGGCTGCGCTGCTGAACGCCGTGACCATGACCAAGGCAGAAGCCGGAACCGCTTTTGGCAATCCGGAAGTCTATATGGAAAAATTCCTGGAAAACCCGCGCCATATTGAAGTCCAGGTACTGGCAGACCAGTTCAAAAATGCCATCTGGCTGGGTGAGCGCGACTGCTCCATGCAGCGCCGCCACCAGAAAGTCATTGAGGAAGCGCCTGCACCGGATATCCCGAGGCGCCTGATAGAAAGGATCGGGGAGCGCTGTGTGGATGCCTGCCGCAAACTGGCCTTCAGGGGCGCTGGCACGTTTGAATTCCTCTATGAAAAGGGTGAGTTTTATTTTATTGAAATGAATACCCGCGTTCAGGTTGAGCATCCCGTAACGGAAATGATTACGGGCATCGATATTATTCAGGAACAGATCCGCATTGCTGCGGGTGAAAAGCTGCGCTACCGTCAGCGGGACATCAAACTGACCGGCCATGCGATCGAGTGCCGCATCAATGCGGAAGACCCTTACAAATTCACTCCCTCTCCAGGTAAAGTCACCGCATGGCACGTTCCAGGGGGACCAGGCATCCGTGTGGATTCCCATGTCTATGCCGGCTATACCGTTCCCCCCAATTATGATTCCATGATCGGCAAGATCATTTCCTATGGTGAGACACGGGAACAGGCGATCCGGCGTATGCAGGTTGGCCTCTCGGAAATGGTGGTGGAAGGCATTCAGACCAATATTGATCTTCATCGTAACCTGATGTCCGATGCCTGCTTCATTCAGGGAGGGACCAATATCCATTATCTGGAGCAAAAACTGGGCGACATGTTCCAGGATAAACAGAAATAATCAGGAATAATCGTATTCCCCTCATCAGGAGCCGTATGTGATCTGGAATGAAGTGGTACTGGAAGTCGATTACACGCAAACGGTCCTTTTTTCGGATGCATTGCTGGCTGCCGGCGCCATGGCGGTGACTGTTGAGGACGCCAATGAAGGAACCGATGCCGAGCGCCCGATATTTGGCGAGCCCGGCGCTGACAGTGAAGAGCATGTATGGCAGCGCAGCCGTGTTATCGCCCTGATTTCTGCCGATACCGATACAAACGCCATTATTTCTCTTGCCGCAGGTGAAAGCGGCATGGAGACTCCGCCACCTTTCCTGGTACGGGAAGTCCCGCAAAAGGACTGGGTGCGTGAGACACAGGCCCAATTTGACCCCATTCATATCGGGAAAAACATCTGGGTTGTTCCCAGCTGGCACGAAACACCCACCAGCAACGGCATTGTGCTTGAGCTTGATCCCGGCCTGGCATTCGGCACCGGCAGCCATCCCACAACGCGCCTGTGCCTGGAGTGGCTGGAAGAAAATGTCAGCCCGGGGCAATCTGTGCTCGACTATGGCTGTGGTTCCGGTATCCTTGCCATTGCCGCTTTCAAACTGGGAGCCGCAGCTGTAGACGGTGTGGATATTGATCAGCAGGCCGTTATCACCGCGGGTGAAAACGCCGCTGAAAACCAGTGCGATATTGCGTTTTACCTTCCAGGAAACTATCCGGGAGAGGCAGAAAACCGCCAGTACGATATTGTTGTTGCCAATATCCTGTCAGGCCCCTTGCAGCAACTGGCACAAACGATTGCCTCCCGTTTGAAACCCGGCGGAAAGCTGGTGCTCTCCGGCATTCTGGACTGGCAGGAAAAAGACGTCATTTCCGCCTATTCTCCCTGGCTGGCTTTATCCCCCTATCATTACCTGGATGGCTGGGTGGCGCTGTCCGGTACGCTTGCTGAAAAGGAAAAGCAGGCATGATTCTGGTTACCAAATGCCCCCATTGCCAGACAACATTCAGGGTCACGGAAGACCAGTTGAAACTCTATGAAGGTGCTGTACGCTGCGGCGTTTGCCAGCAGATTTTCAACGGAACCGATCATCTTCAGACAGAGCCTCCTGTCCTGACAGACAAGCCAGCTGCTGTCGAAAAAAAGAAAGCCGCGCCTGCTGCACCGAAAAGCTCACCGGCAACGCCGCAGGATACCCCGGCTAAAAAAGCTGTCGTACCAAACAAGCCTGTACCAAAACCCGCCCCACCACAACCCAGGCACGAGGCGGATGATATTACGCTCTCGCTTGCTGATGAGGATATCAATGCCTCATCTTCTGAAAGCGAAGCGCTTTTTGATGCCCTGGAGGAAGAACTCTCCACGATCTCGCTGGAACTGGGACAGGTAACGGGACAGCTTTTCGGCAATGAACTGGAAGAAATGCCGGAGATCGAAGAAGAGGAACCTGACGCGTTAACACCGGAACAGCCTGTTACGATCAATGAGATCGTCAGTGATGAAGCCGTCTATACGAAACCGCCAGCACCTGCAGCCACCACCCGTTTTGGCAATCTCTCCCCATATCCCGATCTGGGCGCGCCGGCGAAAAATACGGTTTATTCCACAGCGCCCCGACTGGATGATGTCGCAGAAGTCGCGCCATCCACGTCTATTGAAGCGGAAGTGGTAGAGCCGGATGATCCTGCCATATTGCGCCACCAGCGTTCCCAGCGTCTTTCTTCGCAAAACCGGGAGTTTGATCCATTGATGGACACCGCTGACAGCCATCATGCCGCTTTTTTTGAACTGGCAGAAGAAGATGACACAGATGATAATCTGTACAATGAACCCAGCTTCGTAACGAAAGGGCGCAGGAAAAAACGAACCGGGCTTTTCTCGGGCACCTTTGTCACTCTGGCAACCATTGCGCTGTTGGGCGCACTTGGTGTGCAGTGCCTGTACATGTTTTCTGACCGTATCGTCGTATGGTGGCCTCCGGCCGAATCCGCCGTGGCAAAGGCCTGCGACATGTTTGCCTGCCCGAGGCGACTGGAAACCCGCATTTCATCCCTGTCAATCGAATCCAGTGAATTACAGGTGATCCCGGAGCTGGGCGACCGGTATACGCTTTCACTCCTTGTCAGAAACAGCGGCTCATCGTACCAGTCATGGCCGCATATTGAGCTGACACTGATGGATCAGGGCAAAAAACCGGTTGTCCGGCGCGCCTTTTCCCCGGCCAACTATCTGCCGGATGCCAACCGCATTATCAGGGGCATTCCGCCTTATTCAGAAGAATCCGTCAAGCTCTATCTTGAAATGAAAACCGAATTCAATGCGGATTACCGTATTGCCCTTTTTTATCCTTAACACCTTACCACTATGTCCTCCTTAATCTGCGGCTCACTTGCTTACGACACGATCATGGCTTTTCCTGATCGTTTTTCCGAATCCATCCTGGCAGACCAGTTGCATAACATCAATGTCTGTTTTCTGGTGCCATCCATGCGCCGGGAATTTGGCGGCTGTGCGGGCAATATTGCCTACAGCCTGAAAATGCTGGGCGGCAATCCGCTGATCATGGCAACAATCGGCACTGACGGCGAACCCTACCTGGAACGGCTGGCCGAGCTGGATATTTCGCGGCGTCATGTCACGACGGTCAAAAAAACCTTCACGGCACAGGCCTTTATCACCACAGACCAGAACAACAACCAGATCACGGCATTTCACCCGGGCGCCATGTCTTTTTCCCACCAGAACAAGGTGGCTGACATTACAGAAAATATTGAGCTGGCAATTGTGGCACCGGACGGGCGTGATGGCATGCTGCAAAATGCCGAAGATTGCGCGGCAAAAGGCATTGCGTTCATCTTCGACCCGGGCCAGGGTCTGCCGATGTTTTCCAAAGACGAGTTACGCCGCTTTATTGAACAGGCAACCTATGTTGCCGTCAATGATTATGAGGCGGCCATGCTGATGCAGGAAACCGGCTGGACGGAAAAAGAAATCGCCTCCCGGGTAAAAGCACTCATCGTCACGCTGGGGGAACGGGGCGCTGAAATCTATGCCGAGGGAGAAAAAATTGTCATCCCCTGCGTCGAGGCGGGAAAAACGATTGATCCGACCGGCTGCGGGGACGCCTTTAGAGCAGGGTTGATCTATGGGCTGACCAATAACAAGGACCTGGCAACCTGCGGTCGGCTGGGCAGCCTGATGGGCGCAATCAAGATCGCGCATCAGGGGCCGCAAGCACACTCACTGACAGCCGCCGAGATTGCCGATCGCTTTGAAAAAGAGTTTGGTTACCGGTACTAGGCCCAGCCTGTGGCAACACCAATGACAAATGCACACCTTGTTTAAAACAGGGTGTGCATTCAGACGATATCCAGATGGATTAAGCGGCTTCTTTTTGAGAAAGCGCTTTCAAGGCAGCAGCAAGACGACTTTTATGACGGGCAGCCTTGTTCTTGTGAATCCGTTTCTTGTCTGCGATACGATCAATGATTGAAACGGTTTTTGAGAATACTGCGGTTGCAGCTTCCTTGTCACCTGCTTCAATTGCCTTTTTGACAGACTTGATTGCCGTACGCAGTGAAGAACGCTGGCTGGAATTGTGTGCATTCCTTTTCACTGCCTGACGAGCACGTTTGCGTGCCTGCGCGGTATTTGCCATAGTAAAAAATCCTAAAAACCTGTTAAAAATGCGCCCGCATCCAACTCAAATTGCGGCGCAAAAAATTTTGCGTAGCTTTATATTGTAATCGCGTTTCACGCTTCTGACAATGCCTTTACGCGTTTTATTTCAAGCAACTCTGTTTTATGCGGGAAAAGCACCCATGGAAAGATAGCGCTCCCCCTGGTCGCTGGCAATAAAGACCATCACGGCATCTTCCACCTCACGGGAAAGCTGTAGCGTCATATGGCAGGAAGCGGCTGATGAAAGACCGCAGAAAAGCCCTTCCTCCCGCGCCAGCCGTCTTGCCATATATTCGGCATAAGCCTGGCTGACTGTCTCTACCCGGTCCACCTTGCTTGGGTCATAAACCTTCGGCATATTGGTTGCCGACCATTTCTGCAGCCCTGGAATGCGGCCGGTGACTTCCGGCTCGATGCCGATCATCTGGATATCCGGGTTCTTTTCCTTGAGGTACTGTGAAATGCCCATGATCGTACCAGTCGTGCCCATACCGCAAACCACATGCGTCACACGACCACCTGTCGCCTCCCATATCTCGGGTCCGGTGGTTTCATAATGGGCACGGGGGTTGTCGGGATTAACATACTGGTCAAGTGTAATGCCTTCCCCTTCTGCCACCATTTTATAGACCAGGCTTCTGGCAAACCCCATGCCGGACTGTTTGGGCGTGAGAATAATTTCCGCGCCGTAAATAGCCATGCACTGCTGCTTTTCCATACCGGTATCTTCCGGCATCACCAGGGTGCAGCGATATCCCTTTCTTGCGGCAATCATCGCAAGCGCAATGCCGGCATTGCCATTGGTTGCCTCAATCAATGTATCCCCCGGATTGAGCTCGCCCCGCGCTTCGGCATATGACACCATGGCATACATCGTGCGATCCTTGACTGACCCGGAAGGATTGTTACCCTCCAGCTTGGCCAGGATGATATTGTTACGCGCTTCACTTTCTTCACCGGGAAGCGTGACAAGGCGCACCAGTGGTGTGTTGCCAATGGTGTTTTCAATGATCGGGAAAGCGGCACTTTTTGTCATCACGTTGTCTGCCTGTCCAGGAGCGCTCTTGCTATCGTACCAATATCCACATATTCCAGTTCTGCGCCAACGGGAACGCCTCTTGCCAGACGGCTGACCCTGATACCCCGTGCCTTGAGCATTTCGCTGATGTAATGCGCCGTGGCTTCCCCCTCATTATTAAAACTGGTTGCCAGCACGACTTCCGTGACCACGCCATCGGTTGCCCTGGCAATCAGCTTGCCAAGATTGATTTCCTTTGGGCCAATGCCATCCAGCGGAGACAGGCTGCCCATCAGAATAAAATACAACCCCTTGTAAGCCAGCGTCTGCTCGATCATCAGCATGTCCGCTGGCGTTTCCGTCACACACAGAAGGCTTTGTTCCCGATCCGGGCTCGTGCACATGGTGCAGACCATCTCTTCGGTAAACGTGTTGCAGCGCTCACAATGCCTGACTTTTTCAATGGCATCTGACAGCGCCATACTTAATTGCCGCGCACCCTCGCGGTCGTGCTGCAGCATGTGATAGGCGATACGCTGCGCGGATTTCGGGCCGACACCGGGAAGCCGCCGTAATGCTTCGGTAAGTGCATAAAGAGAAAGGTTGGACTTCACAGACACAACGAAACTACATTGGCATTTTAAAACCCGGCGGCAGCGGCAACCCGGCAGAAATACTGTTCATCTTTTCCTGCGCGGTCGCTTCGGCCTTCCTGACCGCATCATTAAAAGCCGCGGTGACCAGATCCTCCAGCATTTCCTTGTCATCCCCCATCAGTGACGGATCAATGGAAACACGGGACACATAAAACTTGCAGCTCATCAGAACGGTTACCATGCCGGCGCCGGCCTGTCCCTCTACGATGGTCTGCGCCAGCTCTTCCTGCATTTTCTGCATGTTCTGCTGCATTGCCTGGGCCTGTTTCATCAGTCCCGCCAACTGGTTTTTCATTTAATTATCCTGTCTTTAAATAGGTTTGATGGAATTCGGCACGATGCTCGCCCCGAATTCACGTATCAGGCTTTGTACAGCCCGATCATGCCCTCTTGGATGATGTCTTCCCTGTCTGCTCCGATCAAGAAGTAGGAACGTGCTTTAGCTCTGAC
>JAAZED010000060.1 GCA_012512465.1 Oxalobacter sp.
ATCAGTTGGTTATATATTTAATTTAATGCAATATATAGCATTAAATTTGGCATCTATGTGGTTTTTGTGCGGGCGGCGGGCATCGCGGTTTAATGCGATTTTTTCTGCACATCAAACCAGGCACGGGCAACACATTTCTGAAAGCGGACAATTTGACCGGGATCGGGAATATAGCGATACATCTGGTATGGCATAACGGTCACCCAGGGTTCCGGCGGCATCGGGATCACCCTGTCACCCGTGTAAAAGCCCTGCGTGAAAAAATTCCACAGGCTTTTTCCCTCATCAAGGGCAACACCAAAAATCAGCAGGGGGACGCCCTCGGGCATCACTTCCTCCCCTCTTTTGCTCAATACGTCAGGCGGTATGAGGCTGGCCGGGGCATAAATCGAGCACACCAGCCCATCATCGCCCTTGTCCACCAGGGCATTGTATTCACTCAAGGGTTCAGGCAGCGAGACAAATTTCTGACTCTTTACGGCACTGGAAAGCCAGGCACTCATATTGTTAATTGCTTTTTCAGTAAATTCGTCCGGTGTTGACAGGACAGCTTTACCTTCATCCATGTTCAGGTAGTTGATTGTGTTCATATATTCAGCATTCCGTAGCGGAATAAAAGAAGGGATATCCGGGAAAGCACTCATTATATGTCGTATGGCCCTGTTTTCCAGATATCCGTTTGCCCTGATCCATAATCGGCCCCCGAGCCTTTACAAAACTTTACCTGCTTTTACATTTACTGCTCTTAAGAAATTCTCTGATTTGCTGATAATTACTCATGTTATTTCAAAATCAAAAAAACGGAGGGACATCATGATATCGTCAATCAGCAGCAGCATTTCATCCTGGAACAGCTCACTCTTTTCCAAACTGGATACGCAGGACAAGGGATACCTTGAAAAAAGTGATTTACAGTCTGCCCTTGAATCGGTTACTGCTGTAGCAGGCACAGCATCGTCTGAAAATATTGATGACATTTTCAGCAAGATCGACAGCGATGCTGATGGCAAAATCACGGAAAATGAACTGGGTACGGCATTGGCACAGCTTGCCGAAGAACTGGACAACCAGTTTTTCCAGTCGCGCATTGAACGCGGCATGACAGGCGATATGCCGCCTCCCCCGCCGCCAGAAGGCATGGGAGAAACCGATTCAGCGGGATTCACACTGGAAGAGCTGACCAGCCAGCTTGAGGAAATCGGCTCTTCTGACAGCAAGCGCTCGGCCCTTATTTCCAACATCATCGAAAACTTTGAGGCAGCAGATGCTGATGGCGATGGCAAGGTCAGCATGGAAGAAGCCCAGGCCTATGATAAGGCCAATTCCACCACCCAGGCTGAAAATGACGAAACGAAAACCGCGATGAATCTTCTTCAGTTGCTCCGCGCCTATGGCATCGGCGAAGAATCTTCAGTATCGCCCATGCTGTCGGTAACAGCCTGATTACATTCCCCCTCCTGTAACCATTATTCCAGTACTGAAAAGAGCTGGAATAATGGTTTTTTTCATGGAAATGATACTGGCCGGCTCTGGATAAAATAAAAACGCTGCTCCTGTTTTTTTTTATTTTTCTGCCTGCCTGTCATGACAAAAATTCTGCTTATTGATGATGATGTTGAACTGACGGATATGCTCGCAGACTATCTGAAACAGGAAAATTTTACGCCAACCATCGCTCATGATGGCGAAGAAGGTGTGGATGAAGCGCTTTCCGACGCTTATAGCATGGTTATACTTGATGTCATGATGCCCAAGATGGGCGGGACAGAAGTCCTGAAACGTGTCCGGCAGAAAAGTACGGTTCCGGTGCTGATGCTCACTGCCAAGGGAGATGATACAGACCGGATTTTAGGGCTTGAACTGGGTGCAGATGATTATGTTCCCAAGCCATGTACCCCTCGTGAACTGACCGCCAGAATACGCGCCATACTGCGGCGGGTATCCCCTGCTTTGCCGGATGCCCACGAAGTCATCCATGTTGGCCTGCTTGAGATTTATCCTGAAAATCGGCATGTGACATGGGATGGCACCCCGGTTGTGCTGACCAGCACAGAATTCAACCTGCTCAAGGTACTGGCTCGCCACGCAGGGCAGCCTGTCAGTAAAAACGATCTTTCTCTCATGGTGCTGGACAGGCCGATGGCGCGTTTTGATCGCAACATTGATGTACACATGAGCAGCCTGCGCCAGAAACTGCCTTTGCTTCCCGGTGAGCGCTCCTGTATTCAGACTGTTTACAAGCACGGTTATCAGCTAATCAGGGAATAAACTCGTGGGACGCCTTTTCTGGAAATTTTTCTTTTCGATCTGGCTTGCACAACTGACATCAATTTTTGCCGTGGGTGCCGCGTTCTGGCTGCATCAGCAGCATCTTGCCAATGTCATGCGCGAAATCGATAGCAGCCCGCCAGCGCTTTTTGAAATTGAATCTGCTGCGGCAACCCTTGAGTATGGCGGTATAGAAGCCCTGCAGAAATTATTGCAAAGTAGAAGCAACAAGAACCGGCCGGCTCTCGTGTATGCCATTGATGAAAAGGGTCAGGAACTGCTTGGCCGGCCAATGGAAAACACGCTGGTAACGCTGGTTCGCAAAAATAAGGACGCCAATATTACACGGCACGTCAAAGCACCGGATGGCCAGTCCCTTATTCTCTTTGTGCTGGCACCGGAAGGCATGCTGAACCGCTTGCCACCCCCACAAAACGGCGCGGGAATGCCCCCTCGGCCACCCAGGCCACCCCCTCTTTTACCCTGGCAAGCCATTTTGGCGGCGCTTTTGGCCAGCCTGTTATTTGCTGCCCTGCTTGCATGGTATTTCTCAAAACCCATCAATTTATTGCGAAAGGCTTTTAAAGCCGCCTCTTTGGGAAACCTGCAGCCGGAATTGGGAAAGCAAATGGGAAAAAGGAAAGATGAACTGGCTGATCTCGGGCAGGATTTCGACAATATGGCCGCACAGCTTCAGGCGCTGATAAATGGGCAACGCAGGCTCATGCATGATGTTTCACACGAATTGCGTTCACCGCTGGCACGGCTGAATGTGGCAATCGGCCTGGCCAGACAGCAGCCGGAAAAACAGGAGTCCTCTTTTGAGCGGATTGAATATGAAGGCACCCGGATCAACCGGCTTGTTGATGAGCTTTTGGTCCTGTCGCGGCTGGAAGCCGGTGTGATTGATGTGAAAGAAGACTGGATCAATGTTGATGAACTCCTTGCCCATGTCGTCAATGATGCGCGTTTTGAGGTGCAGGCGCGAGAAAAAAACATTCTCTTTGACAGCCACTCTGATGCCCGGTTGAAAGGAAACGAGGAGTTGCTGTTTCGCGCCGTGGAAAATGTTGTTCGCAACGCAATCAAGCATACTCCTGTTGGCAGCAAGGTATGGATTACATGCGAAAAAGACGTAGCACAGGCCCAGGTACGTATATGCGTTTCAGACGAAGGAGCGGGTGTGGATGAAAACGAGCTTGATACGATTTTCAGGCGGTTTTTTCGCAGTACGCGAACATAC
>JAAZED010000061.1 GCA_012512465.1 Oxalobacter sp.
AGTCGCTGGTTTTCCTTTTCCAGTTCCTGTATCCGCCTGGCGTACTCTGCCGCCAGTTCTGCTTCAGGCGGGGAGGCGGTATCAGCCTGTTTTTTTGCGCATTTCGGTTCCATGGCTTTTCCTGTTGTTGCCGTATCGGTTCTCGTCAGAAAACACACGCAATAAACGTGAAGTTATGGAAACAGTTGATTAGGCGCTTGTCGCTGCCTTGCATCGGGCATATCTCACCACCCGCATAGCTCAGGTGGTAAGGCGCCCGATCACCGATCATGTCGACAATTGCCCTGATCTCATCATCCGTATCCGGCCCGAGCATGATATTTCTTACCATGCAGGGGTACATGAGGATGGCATTGATATTTTCTTCTGCCAGCAATTCCCGCATGGTTTCTGTTGATTTTTCCAGTACCGCGCTGTAATCCAGCCTGCCGATGGCCAGCGTGGCATCAACAGGCATCTTGCCGCCACAGATGGCATGCCCTTCCGGTGTGAGGCTGTATATTGCACGTGTCAAGGGCACCATGGTTTCATCCGTCACAACGAGGGGGAGGGTAATGGCTGTCTTGGCATTCCTGTTGTCAGGCTTGAGCCCGAGCGTATCCAGATAGTCTGACAGCAGCATGTCGTTGACCTCCTGAAGGAGGTAGCCATCGGATTTCGTGATGATTGCCGGTTGTTTCTGGATGTTGCCGTCGGCGCTGCCGGATACGAAAAAACGCGGATTGACATCGCCGTGCATCAGGATAAAGGCAACCGTATTTTCGGAGGCTTCGCCATTCAGTATCGTCATGCTTTCCTCGAAAGCCAGCGTATAGTCTGTCGAGAAGGGACCAAAGATGGGTGTGCCGTTGCAGACCGTGTCGAGGTGTTCCAGGATCACGGCGCCGCTGATCGTCGGCATGACAGGGGTGAAAGCCAGGATAAGCGAGGGAAGGCCGGGAAGTTTTGAAAGCGCGGCTTCGTAGGCGTTTTCAACTTCCCGTCCTATCCCTTCGGCAGGAAGCGGAGCAGATATCGCCGTGGAAAAACTGACGTCCTCGCTGGTCAGGACAGACAGGGAAAGTATCCGCTGCCCGTGTGCGCCGGGCACGGCACTGGTCAATGTGGTGCAGCCGGCAACCTCAAAAGGCAACTGCTCGCAAAGTGCCCTGACCACGCCGGTTTCGATAAATTCCACATCACAAGCAATAAGACCGACGGCATTGGCAAGCAGCCGGGATTGACGTTCAAGTTGCCCGAGAATGTCCGATACCGCAACATCGGCCTCATCCGTTTCCAGCGTATAGGCGGTCAGCATTTTCAGCATGATTATTCCATCAGAAGTATCCCGCTGTCTGCCATATGCAGACATCAGAGTATGGGCAGGGACATTCAGGGGGAGGCGCGCTGCGGATTATACATACCTGTTGTACACCCATTATGATCGGAGAAAAACAGTTGCGTCAAGACAATTAGTTGTGTAGCGGCAATTTTTTTTGTATCGGTTGTTGAATGGGGGTTGAGGGAGGATGGAGAATAACCGTGCGCATCCTCCTGGTACTGGCAGGGCTTGACATTGATCGGTGCGGTATACAGTATGTGACATACCGGTATACAGGAAAGGATGATCATGGCATTCACGGGGAAAAGCCTCGGTTTTCTGGAAGAAAATCACCAGCGAAATGACAGGGCATGGTTTAAGGCACACAAAAGCGATTATATCGACTATGTTCAACCCCCCATGCGGGAGCTGGCTGAAGACCTCCTGCCGATGGTCGTGCAGATTGATCCGAGACTGGAAAGGGCCCCCAAACGCACCCTTTCAAGAATTTATCGGGATACCCGCTTTTCGCGTGACAAATCCCTGTTCAAACGGGGTAGCTGGCTGGTATTCCAGCTTGGCAAGGGAATGGCCGGGCCGATATGATTTTTTGAGTTTGCGCCGGACTTTTACTGGTACGGTTGTGGATATTACTCAGCGCCCCCCAAAGTCATGGCCAGGGTACGGCAGCTTGTCCTTGAAGGCGATGAGCGCTATCTCAGGACGCAGCAGACGCTGGATGGCCATCCGCTCATTACCCTCACAGGCGATTTTTACAAACGGTCACGTTATCCTGATGCACCGCCTGCACAGCGCGAGTGGCTTGAACGAAGAAATATGGTTGCCATGCACAAAAGCCATATTCTGGAAGAGATATTTTCAAAAAACTGGCAGAAACCATCGGAGAGGTTTTCCTGAGTATCTCCACTGTGTATGACTTCATGGTTTATGCC
>JAAZED010000004.1 GCA_012512465.1 Oxalobacter sp.
ATCTTCCACAGTGACTTTATCGTCTGACTTACCAGGCAGTGTGGCCTCAGCCGTTTCGCCTTCTTTTACCGGCTCTTTTGCGCTTGCCTCATCCGTCGTGTTCTGACCTTCATTTGAAGATGATGGCTGCTTTACCGCCTCTTTGCTGTCAGCCGGCATGATCTGCTTTTCCGGTTCGCGTGCTGCCATCTGGCCCTTGAGAAGCGCCTGGAAAGGGTTTGACGCATCATTCCCCTGGTTTTTTGCGCTCGCGCTAGATGTCATATTCCTGCCCGCATCCAAAAGAGGCTGAACAACCATCAACAATGACATATTCATCTTCCGTTCTCCTGTATTACTGCTTTAATTTCGCCATACGGGCTTTTCTGCTGTTGAATTCATCCGCTTCTTTCTGTTCCCGCCTGCTGGCTTTCTTCATTTCCCTTACTTCCGCACGTTTTTGCAGGGTTTCGTAAGACGCTCTTTTCTTCTCACACTCCTGCCACGCGGCTTTTGCTGCATCAATGCGCTCCTGCGCCTGCTGTACCACCTTTTGCTGGCCGCTTATCGCCTCGTCCAGCTTGTCAATAAAATTATGGTAGTTCTGGTAATCCCTCGCAGAAAGACCGGTCTTTCTGTTTTCATCAAAACGTCCCATATAATCTTCCCTGTACTGCAAAAGCAGGGTCAGTTTCTGTTCTGCCTCGGCGCCTGCCCTGATCGTATGTCCCAGTACAACCGCCGCTTTTTCTACCTCCTCTGCTGCCAGGCTGATTAAGGTTTCCATCGTGGAGGACTTGACCATAACTGCTCCGCCCTTCCCCAGACCTATTCAAAAACCCCGGCCAGCTCTTCTAAGCTTTCCGCCACATTCGAGCGTTCCATGATGTCCTGCTGCAAAAAGCCCTCAATCCTGTCATGCCGTGCAATCGCTTCATCAAGCACCGGATCGCTGCCAGCGCTGTAGGCGCCCACACTGATCAGGTCACGGCTGCGCGAATAACGCGAGCTCAGCTGCTTTAATTTCCTTGCCAGTTGCTGATGCTCCGGCGTGGCAATATTCTGCATGGCGCGGCTGATTGACTGCTCAATATCAATCGCCGGATAGTGCCCTGCCTCGGCCAGCTCACGATTGAGCACAATATGACCGTCTAAAATCGCCCTCGCGGCATCTGCAATCGGGTCCTGCTGGTCGTCCCCCTCGGTAAGTACCGTGTAAAAGGCGGTAATCGAGCCGCCACCTTCCTTGCCATTACCGGCACGCTCCACCAGTGCAGGGAGTTTCGCAAAAACTGAAGGCGGATACCCCTTCGTTGCCGGCGGCTCACCCACTGCCAGCGCAATCTCGCGCTGCGCCATCGCATAGCGTGTCAGCGAATCCATGATCAACAGCACACTTTTACCCTGGTCACGGAAATATTCTGCAATCGTTGTCGTATACGCCGCGCCCTGCAAACGCATCAGCGGCGGGGTATCTGCCGGCGCAGCCACCACAACAGAACGCCTCAACCCCTCTTCACCGAGAATCTGCTCAATGAATTCCTTCACCTCGCGGCCACGTTCACCAATTAAGCCCACCACAATCACATCCGCACTGGTATAACGCGCCATCATGCCAAGCAGCACACTCTTGCCAACGCCCGAACCGGCAAAAAGCCCCATACGCTGACCCCGCCCGACAGAAAGCATACTGTTGATCGCCCTGACACCCACATCGAGGATATCTGTAATCGGGGCGCGACCCAGCGGATTCATGGCCCTCACCGCCAGCGGGGCCGAATGCGCCGCATTGAGCGGCCCCAGGTCATCCAACGGGCGGCCTGTCGCATCCACCACGCGGCCCAGCAACTCTTCACCCACGGACAAATGCCTGGCCCGATCAGTCGGCCTTCTGCGGGGATGGCTTACCG
>JAAZED010000062.1 GCA_012512465.1 Oxalobacter sp.
CATCAACCTCGTCACTGACGTTATGACAGGAGCACCGGAACTTGCCAGTTTCAAGAATGATGGAACGATTATGGGCAGTTTTCCGATACCTGCTGCTACGAATACTTTTGGTGCAACGGCTTTCGGAAAAGTCACCATTGATTCCCCAAACAGCTTTGTGGTGCAAAAAGGCACACCGGATCCCTTAGAATATCCCATGGATGGCACAGGCCAGTTGATGCCGGTCTCCACCATGGATGTGTCGACCTTTGACGAGGCACAGAAAACGCTTGCCATAGTAGACTCCGCCCTTGTGCATATTGTTGGTGAAATGGCCCGCTACGGCGCGCTCCAGGCCCGCTTTGAGTCAACCATCTCCAACCTGGAAGTGACAGCTGAAAATACGACCAACTCCCGAAGCCGTATCACGGATGCGGACTATGCCCAGGAAACAGCAGCACTTTCAAGGGCATCCATCCTGCAGCAGGCCGGTACTTCGATGCTTGCGCAGGCTAACCAGATACCACAGACAGTTTTAGGTCTTCTCCAGTAATCTCCTGTATAAACTGGAATATCCCGCCAGTCTGATTCTCTGGTGGGGGGCACAAAAGGCACCATCAACGGTGCCTTTTGTGCGTGGGCTGTGCGTAAAAAAACAGGCGCTTATTTGGTAATGTTGTTTCCCGCCTGAGGGATTTCTGGCAAAATGCCGCTCATTTTGTTGTGATGTAAAGAAACGGGACTGCCAAAAGTGTCCTGAGGTGCTTTTGGATGATCCTGCTGTATTTTATGAAGTGTTTTTTTCTGCATGTCGCGTACTTGCAGGGGGGTGCTGTTTTTCCGGTCAGGCGGAATCGATTGTCTGTACCCGGCAAAGGGGCTGTTTTTACCATGCAGAACAGTTTTTTGGTGAAAAATAAATTAACGGTTTACAAAACTAATCTTTCAGATTATCTTGATGCTTCCCCCCTGATGGAGATCGCTGGTGGCATCCGGGCTAGCAGTATCTTGTCACCAGATTCTGTATCTCCATACGGGCGGGAGTGGACCTAATACAAGACCCCTTTCGTGGAAATAAGTCCGCCGGCTCGTAACCCGGTCTTTAGCTCCCGCCCGCCTTGACACCCTGTTGAGGCGGGTATTTCCCGAGAATACCTGTTTTACTGGATGGCCGTTGCCATAAGGCCGGTGGCTGATCTTGTCTTGAGCGGTCGGTCTGCTTTCAGTCCCCGGTAGACGGGCGTCATCAGCAATCCGCAATCGGTTTTTTCACTGCATTCCACGAGACAGGCCAGGCTGGGCTTTAACCAGACGGCTGGATTGTCACTCATAAAGGCCATGGTGGAAAAAGGGTGGGTATCTGTTTTTGACTGGCTGGCAATGATGAGCTCGTCTAACGGATGTTCACCGAGCGGGACATGGCCGGTATACCGGATGGCGCCGTTGTCGCTTTCCGTGCCAAGGATAAGCTGGCTGATGTTGTTTCCACTCTTTTCATATCCGCATACCAGGTGTTCTTCCAGTGCATGATGTCCGGTTTTGTGCCAGTCGGAATAGTTAAAGCCCGGCTTGTCGCTGTCGTCTTCCCTGTGTTCGTTTTTTTCATCCCGTTTTTTCAGGCAGGGGCATCGCCTGTTTTGTGGTGGATGGATTTCGGGGTGTTGGATAGGATGGGGGTCACGCCTGCTTCCCGGTTTGGGATCGCGGGGTTTTTTGGGGTTCGGGTTTCGTTTGGGTTTGGTGTGGTCCTGCAATACGTCGAGCCTGCCGGTTTCATCCAGCCCGGATGGCAGGCCGATCAGGGCGGGGTGGAGGATTTTCTGGCTGGCGGTGCGGCGTTGTCTCATGGTGTTTTCAGCTCATGATGGTTGTGTGGTGATGTTTAGTCCTGCCCGGCAACGGAAAATTCAGGGGGTGTCGGCTTTCCTTGCGATCAATCAAGCCTGGATGGCTGGTGCAGGAAAGCCATGTGATCATGGTAGGGGGCTGTTTTACGGTTAGTTTGTGTTTTGTCACAAAACTGTCATATTTGCCCGTTACATTGTTTTCAGGATCAACTGTTTTAGGGAGGTTTTATGAGAGCAATGACGGGAAAACTGCTGTTAACAGCGGCATCGGTGCTGCTTTGTGCCAAGGCGTTTGCGGCTGATATCACGGGAGCGGGGGCGACTTTTCCTTACCCGATTTATGCCAAATGGGCGGAAAGTTATCAGAAGCACTCGGGTGACCGGCTGAATTACCAGTCGATCGGTTCGGGTGGCGGGATCAAGCAGATCAAGGCAAAGACGGTGGATTTCGGCGCTTCGGACAAGCCGCTGGATGCGGCCGAACTGGCGTCATCCGGTCTTGTCCAGTTCCCGGTGGTGCTGGGCGGCGTGGTGCCGGTTGTCAATGTGGAAGGGATCAGGCCGGGGCAACTGAAGCTTTCCGGTCCGGTGATTGCCGATATTTATCTGGGAAAAATCACGCAATGGAATGCGCCTGAGATTGCTGCGCTGAATCCGGGGGTGACGCTGCCGGCACGGGCGATTACGGTGGTGCACCGCGCAGATGGGTCAGGGACGTCTTTTCTCTGGACGGATTTTCTTTCCAAGGTGAGCAGTGATTTCAAGTCACAGGTAGGTGCCGGCACAGCAGTGAAATGGCCCACCGGTGTTGGCGGCAAGGGTAATGAGGGCGTGGCGGCGAATGTGCAGCGCATCAAGGGGGCAATCGGTTACGTGGAATATGCTTATGCCAGGCGCAACAACATTTCGCACACTCAGCTCTTGAACCGGGATGGCAAGTATGTGCAACCGGATGAGGCGGCTTTCAAGGAAGCGGCAGCCGGGGCTGACTGGAGCAATGCGCCTGGCTTCGGGGTGATCCTGACCAATGGCTCGGGCTGGCCGGTAACAGGCGCTTCTTTCATCCTGATGCAGAAGGTGCAGGCGGATGCGGAAAAAGGGAAAGCAGTCCTGAAGTTTTTTGACTGGTCTTTCAATAATGGCGGGAAGATGGCATCCGAGCTGGATTATGTGATGCTGCCGCCTGCGGTGATCCGGCAGGTACGGCAGGCATGGAAGGCATCGATCACCGATGCGTCCGGCAAGGCGGTGTGGTAATGACAGTGTTTTTTTCCGGCGCCGGTTGCAGCAGGAGGTTTCCTTGCAATTTCCCCGAATGCGGCAATCGGCGCTTCCTCACCAGAAAGGACAAGTGCCATGGGTGTGCCTGAGCTGACGCTGGATACGGGTGTGCAATCGCCCGAATCAAAAGCGCAAAGTCCTGCCTGCCAGATCGGGCGGCCTTGCCGCGGCAAACCCTGGCAGGATCGCGCGTTTCACGGCGTGACACTGCTTTTTGCGCTGATGGTTGTACTGGCGCTGGGCGGTATCCTGGTTTCGCTTTTAATTGAATCGGTTCCGGCTTTCAAGGCGTTTGGCGCCGGTTTTATGACGCGGGTGGAGTGGGATCCTGTCAATGATGAGTACGGGGCGGCTATCGCGATTTTCGGGACGGTTGCGACATCTGTTATTGCGCTGCTGATTGCTGTGCCGTTGAGTTTCGGGATTGCGATGTTTTTGACGGAGCTGTGCCCGGTGTGGCTGAAACGCCCCATGGGGATGGCAGTGGAGCTTCTGGCCGGGGTGCCGAGCATTATTTACGGCATGTGGGGGCTTTTTGTGCTGGTGCCGCTGTTTGCGGATTATGTACAGCCGGGGCTGACGTTTCTTCTGGGATGGATACCGGGTATCGGGCCGCTCTTTTCCGGGCCGATGATGGGTATCGGTATTTTCACGGCCGGGGTGATCCTGGCGGTGATGATTATTCCTTTTATTTCGTCTGTGATGCGCGATGTGTTTGAGACGGTACCGCCTATCCTGAGGGAGTCGGCGTATGCGCTGGGGTGCACCCGCTGGGAAGTGGTCAGGCGGATCGTGCTCCACTATACGAAAAACGGGGTGGTGGGCGGCATCATGCTCGGCCTGGGACGGGCGCTGGGTGAGACGATGGCGGTGACTTTTGTGATCGGCAATGCTCACAGGCTGTCGACTTCTCTATACGCACCCGGCAACAGTATTGCCTCGACACTGGCCAATGAGTTTGCGGAAGCGGCCTCGACGCTTCATGTATCGAGCCTTTTTGCGCTGGGACTGATTCTTTTCATGATCACGTTTGTGGTGCTGTCAGCGGCAAAGCTGATGCTTATGCGTATGTCAAAACGGGAGGGGCTGGCATGAGGGAAAAACGGGCAAGACGGATTTACCGCTGGCGGATGGCAAGGCATCGTATCGGGATGTGCCTGTCAGTTTTTGCGATGGGGATAGGGATTTTTTTCCTGATGTGGATTTTAGGTACGCTCCTGGTAAAGGGGCTGGGCGGGGTAAGCTGGGCCATGCTGACGCAATCGACACCGGCGCCGGGCAGTGAGGGCGGCGGGCTTTTGAATGCGCTTGCCGGCAGCGTGATGATGGTGACGGTATCCACCCTGATTGTGACGCCGGTGGGGATTTTCGCCGGGATTTATCTGGCGGAATATGGAGAGAAAAGTGTTTTTGCGAAGGTAGTGCGTTTCCTGGTGGATGTGATGCTGTCAGCGCCGTCGATTGTGATCGGGCTTTTTGTGTATGCGGTGTATGTGATGTATGTGAAGCATTTTTCGGGTTGGGCAGGCAGTTTTGCCCTCGCGCTGATTGCGCTGCCGGTAGTGGTGCGCACTACGGATAATTTTCTCTCGCTGGTGCCGCTTTCCCTGAGGGAAGCAGCCTATGCGCTGGGTGCGCCGCAATGGAAGGTGGCGCTGATGATTCGCTTGAAAGCGGTGCAGGCCGGGGTGCTTACCGGGGTGCTGCTGGCGGTGGCGAGAATTTCGGGGGAGACAGCGCCGCTTCTTTTCACGGCGCTCAATAACCAGTTTTTCTCGGCGGACATGAATGAGCCGATGGCAAATTTGCCGGTGGTGATTTACCAGTTTGCCATGAGCCCGTATGACAACTGGCGGGAACTGGCCTGGGCGGGGGCGCTTTTGATCACGCTGGGTGTGCTGGGGCTGAATATGGTTTCACGGCTGCTTTTTGCCGG
>JAAZED010000063.1 GCA_012512465.1 Oxalobacter sp.
CTGACCATGCCGGCATGGCAATCCGGGCAACCCGGGTTTTTGTCACTGCAATAATACTGAATGATGCCGCCTTGTTCAGTCGCCATGATGCGTAGGTCGCCTCCATATAGCGTTCACTGGTGAAACGCAGGATCATTTCTTTGGCATGCTGGTTGGCAACAGCTCTTTTCAGGATGCCGTCCAGGACAAATATCACATCCAGATCACGATCGCCCTGGTGTGTCAGGCAATCTCCCTTGACATGGTCTGTCACATCCAGGTGCGGCTCAAGCTCCAGCAACTCCTGTTGTGTCAATTCTTTCAATATGCAGTTTTGGGAAAGCTGCACACGAATAATGTTTTTTTCAGGGTGGTTTGCGATTAATGCCATGAATATTCAACCTGCTGTTTTGATATCACATAGCGAAGCATCTCAAAAAAATTGACAAAGATCAAGATCTGGAGGGTTCTAAATGAGAAAATTGACCTGAATCAAGAATATATCCGGTCGGAAACGGCTATGATAGCAACCAGCTTGAATATTTGATGGGTAATTGTAGTAACACTGCAAAGAGAAGGGAACCTGTCAGGTATTAAGGTCATCTGGTTTGCCCTTTGCTAAGGGAGTAAAGATGTAGTTTCCTTTGGCAAAAGGGAGTTGTATTTAACAGCGCACACACCAACAATTGGAGGAAAACACATCATGGGTAATTATCCACTCCCAACAAACAAGGCACTGTCCGGCGTACGCATCCTTGACATGACGCACGTACAGGCAGGCCCAACCTCATCCCAGCTGCTCGCATGGCTGGGAGCCGATGTCATCAAGTTTGAAGCACCAACCGGTGACATCACCCGTCAGCAGCTCGCTCACGTTGTAGACGGCAAGCGCCAGGAAAGCTTCTACTTCAAGATGCTGAACTCCAACAAGCGTTCCATCACCGTCAACATGAAGAGCAAGGCTGGCCAGGAAGTATTTGAACAGCTGATCAGAAAGAGCGACGTCATCATGGACAACTTCGGTCCTGGCGTACTGACACGTCTGGGTTATCCGAACTCAAAGCTGCATGAACTCAACCCGGCTCTGATCATTGCCTCCATTAAAGGTTTCGGCGCTGCTGGACCATACACAGATTTCAAGGCATATGAGCCGATCGCCCAGGCAATGGGTGGCGCGATGTCCGTAACCGGTGATCCGAACGGCCCGCCGACCATCAGTGGCGCGTTTATCGGTGACAGTGGTACCGGTGTCCATCTGGCGCTGGGTATCGTTGCTGCGATTTATCATCGTACCCACAACGGTGGCAAAGGTCAGGAAGTGGATTGTGCAATGCAGGAGTCCGTCATGAACCTGTGTCGTGTTAAATACCGTGACCACCTTCGTCTGCTGGGCGGTACCGCTGAGCTGGCCGAGTATGGCCCGCCGACCCTTGGTCTGACCTATGTGCCACGTGCGCTTAACGATTCCGGCGGTGGCCATATCGGTAACGCAATCCCATGTAAGCCATTTGGTCCAAATGACTATATCTACATGGTAGCCCAGGCACCTGTTGTTCCTGTTCTGCTGAAAGAAATCGGTCTTGAGCCGGATGATGAGCGCTTTGCACCAGCTGGTGCACGTAACAAGAACCAGGTTGAGTTCTGGAAGTATGTGTCCGAGTACACCAAGAACTACACCAAGTTTGAGGTAACGGCACGCTTCAATGAGTTGGACATCCCATGCGGCCCGGTTCTCTCAACCGAAGAAGTTGTTGCTGATCCGCACGTCAAATTCCGTGATATGTGGCCTTTGGTTGAAGGTCATCCAGAAGGTGATTACAACACCGTTGGTATGCCGGTCAAGCTGTCACTGGGCTGTGTTGACAAGATCCTCCCATCACCAGGTCTTGGTGAGCACAACGAGCAGATCACCAAAGAAGTTTGTGGTTTCTCCGATGCTGACTTCAACAGGCTGAAGGAAGCTGGTGCATACACCAACCCGCCGAAAAAATAATTGAAGCGGAATACGTGTATGACCTGATGAACCCTTAGTTCATTGGACGCAAGCCAGGATGGGTGACGAAAGTCACCCATCCGTTTTTTTAGGGGAGGCATTATGCGAATTGCCATCATTGGACAGCAGCTTTTTGGAAAGGCCGTCATGGAGGCATTCCTGGCGCGGGGTGATGAGGTTGCCGGTGTTTTTACGGCACCTGAAAAACCGGGGGCGTCTCCTGACCCATTGCGAATTGAGGCAGAGAAAAGAAATATCCCGATATTCCAGATGCCCAATTTGACGGATGCGGCGGCTGAAAATGCAATGAAGAGCCTGGATGCGGATATCGGGATCATGGCGTTTGTCCTGCAGTTTGCACCACAGAATTTCGTCAATGTCCCGCGGCTTGGCACAATCCAGTATCACCCTTCCCTTTTGCCCAAATACCGCGGCCCCAGTTCGATCAACTGGCCGATTGTCTGTGGTGAAAGAGAAACCGGGCTGACTATCTTCCGCCCGACCGATGGCATGGATGAGGGGCCGATCATCCTTCAGAAAAAAATCCCTATTTTGCCTGATGATACGCTGGGCAGCATTTATTTTGACCAGTTGTTTCCCATGGGTGTTGCTGCCATGCTGGAAGCCGCAGCTCTGGTTGTAGCGGGCAGACATGTTGAAACCCCGCAGGACGAATCCCAGGCGAGCTATGAAGGCTGGTTTCGCGCAACAGAAGCCCGCATCAACTGGAATATGCATGTCAATCTGGTCTATAACCTGATCCGCGGAAGTGACCCTGCTCCTGGTGCATGGACAACACTCAACGGGAAAAAAATTCATCTTTATGGGGCACGCAAGCATCTGTCGCCAACATTTCAGAGTGTAAAAGGCCGTCAGATTGGCGTTATTTCGGCTGTAGACGAAAAAAGTTTCCGGATATCCGCCCATGGCGGGGAAATTGAGGTTTCCACCGTTCGTCCAGCGGATTCAAAAAAAATGTCCGCGACCGAGTATGCCGGACGGAATGACTTGTGTATCGGGATGCGGCTCGGGGATTGACAGTGAAGTGTTGCCGAATGGAAATTGATTTTGCACAGCCCCGAAATTTGGTGTTATGATTATCTGACCGAGGAGCGTTGCGACGAAATGATCTGACACTCGCGTTTTGTTTCTGTGATTGCAGAAACAGAGGGTTATGCGAGGGGTTTCGCCAGGCTCGGTTACTGTATGAACGGCGCTCACGTTACTTTTTTCTATTCTTTTCAAGAAAGGGGGCGTGAGATGCACGCTGTTAGCAAAACGCAAAACGACTGCGTCATTGCAGATATCAATCTGGCCGAGTGGGGCCACAAGGAAATCAAAATTGCTGAAACCGAGATGCCGGGACTGATGGCTATCCGCGAGGAATATGCCGACAGCCAGCCGTTAAAAGGCGCACGTATTACCGGTTCTCTGCACATGACGATTCAGACCGCTGTGCTGATCCAGACGCTCGAAGCGCTGGGTGCAGAGGTGCGCTGGGCGTCATGCAATATCTATTCCACGCAGGATCATGCGGCTGCCGCAATCGCTTCAGGCGGTACGCCGGTTTTTGCCTATAAGGGCGAGACACTGGATGAGTACTGGGAGTATACGCACCGGATTTTTGACTGGCCGGATGGGGGCTTTTCCAACATGATTTTGGATGATGGCGGCGATGCCACCCTGCTTTTACATCTGGGCAGCCGCGCAGAAAAAGATATTTCAATCCTGAATAATCCCGGCTCGGAAGAAGAGGTGTGTCTCTTTAATGCCATCAAACGTTATCTGACTATTGATCCTGCCTGGTATTCCAAGCGCCTGGTTCATATCAAGGGGGTAACCGAGGAAACGACTACGGGTGTTAACCGGCTTTATCAGATGCACAGGGAAGGCAAGCTCAGCTTTCCGGCAATCAATGTGAATGATTCCGTTACCAAATCCAAATTCGACAACCTGTATGGCTGCCGGGAATCACTGGTTGACGGTATTAAACGGGCCACTGACGTTATGGTTGCCGGCAAGGTTGCCGTTGTCTGCGGTTATGGCGATGTGGGTAAAGGTTCTGCACAGGCTCTGCGTGCCCTTTCCGCCCAGGTATGGGTGACGGAGATTGATCCGATTTGCGCCCTTCAGGCAGCCATGGAAGGTTACCGTGTGGTGACAATGGACTATGCTGCCGAGCATGGCGATATTTTTGTGACAGCGACAGGGAATTATCACGTGATCACTTATGACCACATGCTGCGCTTGAAGGATCAGGCGATTGTCTGCAATATCGGTCATTTTGACAATGAGATCGATGTGGCTGGCTTAAAGGAAAAATGTCAGTGGGAGAACATCAAGCCCCAGGTGGACCATGTGATTTTCCCCGACGCTCACCGGATCATTTTGCTGGCAGAAGGACGCTTGGTTAATCTGGGCTGTGGAACCGGGCATCCTTCCTATGTGATGAGTTCTTCTTTTGCGAACCAGACCATTGCACAGATCGAACTCTTTACCAATACGGGTGCGTATCCGGTAGGGGTCTACACGTTACCCAAGCATCTGGATGAAAAAGTGGCACTGTTGCAACTGAAAAAACTGAATTCCCAACTGACTGAACTGACGGACGAGCAGGCAGCCTATATTGGTGTGAAGAAAGAAGGACCATACAAGCCGGATCATTACCGCTATTGATGGTTTTCGGCCATGCACAGCCTGTCCGGAAGGATAAGGACAGGCTGGCGGATGTTTATAAGGAGCCGTTATGCGCTGGGTCATTGTCTGGCTGATTAATACGGTAGCGCTTTTTGCGCTGCCTTATCTTATGTCGTCCGTTACCATCAGCAGTTTTGGTACCGCACTTTTGGCGGCGCTGATTCTGGGTTTGATCAATGCACTGATCAGGCCGGTTCTGGTGTTGCTGACATTGCCGGTGACGCTCCTGACGCTGGGCCTCTTTATTTTTGTCATCAATGGACTGATGTTCTGGCTGGTATCCAGCCTGGTGACAGGGTTCCAGGTGGCGGGCTTCTGGTCTGCTGTTGGCGGGGCCCTGTTGTAC
>JAAZED010000064.1 GCA_012512465.1 Oxalobacter sp.
ATCTACGACTAACAGTTGATTTAAACGATCTGTGTCCATGGTGTTTGCGGCCTTGATAGCAAGCTGATTAGGTGGAATGGTTTTAGGGTTTGGCGTCATACCTTGATCTACCGTTAGACTGCGAATATCACCACAACGAATAATAAGACGGCGTAAATCGCCATCAGTAAAGACACCGATGGCCTGGTGGTTTTCATCCACAACAGCGGTCATCGCCATCCCTTTTTTCGTGATCTCGAAAAGGGCTTCACGAAGGGGGGTATCGGATGTCACCGCCGGAACCGCATCACCGCTTCGCATCACATCACTTACCAGCGTTAACAGGCGGCGTCCCAGTGCGCCACCAGGATGCGAGCGGGCAAAGTCATCTTCACGAAAACCCCGTGCGTCGAGCACGGCAACTGCCAGTGCATCACCCAAGGCCATGGTTGTGGTCGTGCTGGCTGTCGGGGCCAGGTTGAGCGGACAGGCTTCTTTTTCCACCTGGATGCTCAAATGAATATCGGATAATTGCGCCAGCCCGGAATATTCCTTTCCGGTCATCGCAATCATCCGGGCTCCCATCCGCTTGATGATAGGGCAGATTGACATCAGTTCTGCTGCCTCACCGGAGTAGGAAATCGCAATAAAAACATCGTCCCGGGTAATCATGCCCAGGTCGCCATGCAATGCTTCGGCTGGATGAACAAACATGGCCGGCGAGCCGGTTGATGAAAAAGTTGCGGCGATTTTACGGGCGACATGACCGGATTTTCCGATTCCCGACACAACGATGCGGCCGGTGCAGTCCAACAGCATACCGGTTGCTTTTTCAAAGTGTTCAGCGTCTTCGCCGGCAAGACGTTTTTTCAGACTGTCCAGTGCGGCAGTTTCGATTTCCAGTGTTTCAGCCGCAAGATTCAATGCGCGTTTGGCATCAAAAGCTGGTGGTTTTTTTTGAGTATTTGCAGACATGTCAGCAGTATAAACGAATTCATTCAGGCAAGAATCCCGACATTAACAAAAGGATACAGAAAAGTGTTTGGCCATGTGCTGGCTGTGAAATAGCATAAAAAAGGGAGTGAGGTGTTATCCCGATAAAAAGAATTGAAAAAAGCTTGAATTACATATGGAAAAACAAGAACTTTTCTTTGTATACTCTAGTGTTACCTGATGTTCATGCAAATTAAATTAAATTAAACAAGGGGAATATCAACTCGGGAAAATGGTTGTTTTTGACCCGATAACACCTTATGCAATCATCACTTTCGTTTGTCATCCTGATGCTTGGTGCCGCCGTTCTTGGCGTCGTGGTGTTTCGTATTCTTCAGTTGCCCCCGATTCTGGGTTATCTCACCGTCGGTATCATCATCGGGCCGCATTCGACCCGGCTGGTCAGTGATGCCGAATCGCTCAGTGGTCTTGCCGAATATGGCGTTGTCTTTCTGATGTTCTCCATTGGGCTGGAGTTTTCACTGCCCCAGCTTTATGCCATGCGGCGACTTGTCTTCGGGCTCGGGCTAAGTCAGGTGATTACCACTATAGCGGTCACTATGGCGATCTGTCTTGGGTGCACGTATCTCTTTTCCGCCATTGATATCAGCTGGCATGCTGCGCTGGCATTGGGTGGTGCCATTGCCATGTCTTCAACCGCGATCGTCTCCAAGATGCTGGCTGAGAAACTCGAACTGGAAAGCGAGCATGGCCGACGGATTATCGGCATTTTGCTTTTCCAGGATCTGGCCGTTGTTGTTCTGCTCATTTTAGTGCCTACCCTGGCAAACAATCCGGGCAATATCTGGATGGTGATCGGCTTGGCGTTAGGCAAGGCCATCCTGGTCATGGCAACGATTCTCTTTTTCGGGCAGAAGCTGATGAGCAAATGGCTGAGCCTTGTTGCACGGAGAAAGTCTCAGGAACTTTTCATGCTCAACCTGTTGCTTATCACGCTGGGTGCGGCATGGATAACGGAGCATTTTGGTCTCTCACTGGAATTGGGTGCGTTCATGGCTGGCATGCTGATCTCAGAGACGCGATACAAGCATGAGGTTGAGGCTGATATCAAATCATTTCGTGATGTCCTTTTAGGGCTGTATTTCATCACGATAGGCATGTTGTTGAACGTCCGGCTGGTGATTGCCCACTGGTGGGCAATCCTGCTGCTTATCATCGCACTTTTTGTCGTCAAGTTTGTCCTGATCGCCTGGCTGACCAAAATGTTTGGTGCTTCAAGAGGTGTCAGCATCCGCACAGGGCTGGCGCTTGCTCAGGTGGGTGAATTCGGCTTTGTTCTGTTGAATCAGGTGGGTGGGCTCAACATGCTGGAACCCTGGCTGGTTCAGGTGCTTCTGGCATCTATGGTGCTGTCGATGCTTACCGCGCCATTCATCATTGCTCCGTCTGACCGGATTGTCATGAAATTTTCCGCCAATGAGTGGATGCTGCAGTCTTTAGCATTGACCCAACTGGCCAGCAGTACCATGGGAACCAAGCAACACGTCGTGATTGCCGGTTTTGGCCGGACAGGGCAAAGTGTCGCCAGGCTTTTGAGTGATGAAAAAATCGCCTATCACGCGCTTGACCTGGATCTGGAGCGTGTCAGAAGAGCCGAAGCCGCTGGTGAGCATGTGTCATATGCGGATGCGACAAGGCGTGAGAGCCTGATTGCGGCAGGTATTCATCGTGCGTCTTCACTGGTCATCACGTTTGCCAATACCCATGCTGCACTGACAATCATGCATTACGCCAAGGAGTTGGCGCCGTCATTGCCGGTGATTGTCCGCAGTCATGATGACACGGATTTTGAGCGCCTGAAGGAAGGTGGTGCTGACGAGATTGTGCCTGAGGCTATTGAGAGTAGCCTGGTGCTGACCTCGCATGCGCTTTTGGCGGCTGGCATTCCCATTCGCCGGGTGATGCGCCGCACCCAAGAGGCACGGATGGAGCGTTATGTCTCACTCAGGGAATATTTCCATGGCGAATCGGATGCCAGCCTGGTGGATGAAGATACCTACCGTCGCCTGCATTCATTACGGATACCCCCAGAATCCCATGCAGTGGGACAGACGCTACGCGATCTCGGGTTACCATCCTCCAATGTCGAGGTCACCATGGTACGCCGCGGCAAGGAAAAGCTGGAAACCTACGCCGACATGAAAATCGAGGCGGATGACGTGCTGGTGCTTCGTGGCACGTCTGAAGGGATTACCCTGACCGAAGAGCGTCTGCTCAAATAAGCGGTTTATTTTTTCTTCCTGCCCAGCATGGGCGCCAGATAGTGTCCGGTAATACTGTCCGGGTTTTTCGCGAGTTCTTCGGGTGTGCCGGTCGCGATAATACGGCCTCCGCCCTCACCGCCTTCCGGTCCCAGATCCACAATCCAATCGGCTGTCTTGATCACATCCAGATTGTGTTCAATGATGACAACGGTGTTGCCCTGGTCGCGCAGCCGATGGATGACTTTCAGGAGCAGGTCAATATCATGGAAGTGCAGTCCGGTGGTTGGTTCATCCAGAATATAAAGGGTGCGGCCAGTATCCCGTTTGGACAACTCAAGGGACAGTTTGACGCGCTGTGCCTCACCACCGGAAAGCGTTGTGGCGCTTTGACCGAGGCGGATATAGCCCAATCCCACATCCAGAAGGGTTTGCAGCCGTCTGGCGACCATCGGAACCGCTTTGAAAAACTCGAAAGCCTCTTCCACTGTCATGCCAAGCACCTCAGAGATGTTTTTATCCCGATAGTTGATTTCCAGCGTTTCGCGGTTATAGCGTTTGCCATGGCAGACATCGCAGGGCACGTAGATATCAGGCAGAAAGTGCATTTCCACCTTGATGACACCATCACCCTGACAGGCTTCGCAGCGGCCGCCCTTGACGTTGAAGGAGAATCGCCCTGGCGTATATCCTCTCTCACGAGAGGCGGGCACATTGGAGAAGAGTTCGCGTACCGGGGTGAAAAGCCCGGTATAAGTAGCCGGGTTGGAACGCGGGGTTCGCCCGATGGGTGCCTGATTAACGGCGATAACCTTGTCAAAATGTTCCAGTCCGCTGATCGATTCAAAAGGCGCCGGTTCTGTCTGTGATCCGAAAAGATGCTGGGAGACTGCGGCATACAGGGTGTCATTTACCAGCGTGGATTTGCCGGAACCGGAAACACCGGTCACACAGGTCAGCAGTCCGACAGGCAGTTTGAAGGTGATGTCTTTCAGGTTGTTTCCACTGGCGCCCTTTATCACCAGTTGGCTTTTTTTATCCTGGCGGATGCGTTTTTTGGGAACCGGGATCGAGAGTTCGCCATTCAGGTATTTTGCCGTCAGGGATGTTTTGGATTGCAGGATCGATTCCGGCGCGCCCTGCACAACGACATTGCCGCCATGAACCCCGGCACCGACCCCCATGTCAATGATGTGATCGGCTGTGCGGATCGCATCTTCATCATGTTCAACAACAAGGACGGTATTGCCAATATCCCGCAGGTGCTTGAGCGTGGCTATGAGGCGGTCATTATCCCGCTGGTGAAGGCCGATGGAGGGCTCATCCAGCACATACATGACACCCGTTAAGCCACTGCCAATCTGCGAGGCCAGGCGGATACGCTGGGATTCGCCGCCAGAGAGGGTATCTGCTCCCCGGTTCAATGCGAGGTAGTCCAGCCCGACATTATTCAGAAAATGCAGCCGGGAAATGATTTCGCTCACAATCCGTGCCGCAATTTCCTTTTTGGCGCCGGTTAGGGCCAGTGTTTCAAAATAATGCAGCGTTTCATTCAGTGGCAGGCGCGTGATTTCATGGATGGCCCGCTCCTGCCCGTCATTACCGACCGTCACAAAACGGGCCTCGGTGCGGAGCCGGGCGCCATGACACGACGGACACTCTTTTTCATTGATCAGTTTGGCCAGGTCTTCGCGTACCGCCATTGAGTCCGTTTCACGATAGCGACGCTGCAGGTTGTTAATGATGCCTTCAAAGGTGTGTTCACGCAGCCAGGGACGGCCCCTTTCATTGGTATAGGTAAACGGAATTTTTTCTCTGCCTGAGCCAAAAAGCACCACATCACGAACATTTTCGGGCAATTCCTCAAATGGCGTGTCAATGTCGAAATCGTAATAGGCTGCCAGGCTTTGCAGCATCTGGAAGTAAAACTGGTTGCGCCGGTCCCATCCCTTGACGGCGCCTGATGCAAGCGAAAGGCCTGGAAAGAGCACAACCCGCTTGGGGTCAAAAAATTCGATATGACCCAGGCCATCGCATTCCGGACAGGCGCCCATCGGGTTATTAAAGGAAAAAATGCGGGGTTCCAGCTCATGCAGGGAAAATCCGCAGATGGGGCAGGCAAACTGGCTGGAAAAAATCTGTTCTTCACCGGAATCCATGTCTACGGCAAGTGCTTGGCCATCTGCCATCCGCAGCGCGGTTTCAAAGCTTTCTGCCAGCCGTTGCTTGATTTCCGGATTGATACGCACGCGGTCGACAACGACATCAATCGTGTGCTTTTCATTTTTTTTCAGTTTGGGAATGCTTTCCATATCAAAGACATTCGCTTTTTTGGTGCCACTCTGTACCCGGAAGCGGACAAATCCCTGTGCCTGCATCTGTTCAAAGAGGTCAACATGCTCGCCTTTACGATTGTTGACGACAGGCGCAAGAATCATGAGCCGGGTGCCTTCCGGCAGTGCCATGACAGCGTCCACCATCTGGGAGACAGACTGGGCCGCCAGTACGATTTCGGGATGGTTCGGACAGTGTGGCGTCCCGACGCGGGCGAACAGGAGGCGCAGGTAGTCATAGATTTCGGTAACGGTACCGATGGTCGAGCGCGGGTTGTGCGAGGCGGCTTTCTGGTCAATCGCGATGGCAGGCGACAATCCTTCTATCAGGTCGACATCCGGTTTTTCCATCAATTGCAGAAACTGCCGAGCATAAGCGGAGAGCGATTCAACGTAACGCCGTTGCCCCTCGGCATACAGCGTATCGAAGGCGAGCGAAGACTTGCCGGA
>JAAZED010000065.1 GCA_012512465.1 Oxalobacter sp.
CCGCCAGTATCATCAATGATGCGCCCATCCAGTTTACCGCTGCACAGACCGGCGGGCGGTCATGGGAACCCAAAAACTATGATGCCCGCTATGAGGGACCGATGACGATGCGTCGGGGGCTGACAAAATCCAAAAACATGATTTCCATCCGTGTGTTAAACCAGATCGGCCCACAGTATGGACAGGAGTTTCTCACCCGTTTCGGGTTTGATGCAGAAAAACATCCTCCCTTCCTGACCCTTGCTCTGGGCGCCGGATCAGTCACACCATTGCAGATGGCTGCGGCCTATGCCATTTTTGCCAATGGCGGATACAAGGTATCGCCCTATGTCATCTCTTACATGACAGACATCAAGGGCGACATTGTTTCCGAAGCCCAGCCGGACAAGGCCGGTAATGAAGCCAATCGTGTCTTAGATGAACGCAATGCCTTTATCATGGACAGCATGATGAAGGATGTGGTTCTCCAGGGTACCGCCGTACGGGCACGCGCACTGGGCCGGCCGGATCTGGCAGGAAAAACCGGTACAACCAATGACTCTGTTGACGCCTGGTTTGCCGGCTATCAGCCAAGACTGGTTGGCGTGGCATGGATTGGTTACGACCGCCCGAGAAATCTGGGCAGTCGTGAAACCGGTGGCGGCCTGGCCCTGCCAATCTGGATCAACTACATGAAAGTCGCCCTTAAAAATGTGCCGATATACAACAAGCCGGTACCAAGGGGGATTCTCTCCGTGAATGGCGATTACTACTACATCGAAAGTCCGCCAGGATCCGTTGTTAACAATCTGGGGGTCGAATACAAGGAGCCTGAACCGGATGCGGATGATGATGCGGGAGAAATTTTCTAACACATGAAATCACGCAGGCATACGTTTTCGGTTTTTGCACTGGCCGCTGCTGTCACCTCTGCTTTTCTTTTAGGTGCCTGCGGACAGACGGGTGAGCTTTACATGCCCGACACCTGGTCAACCAAACCGCCTCCACCACCCAGGGAGTCACGTCTGAAAAAGAAACCGCAGCAAACCGCTGAAGGAACGTCTGCAAGTGAAACACAAAAAACAGACAAAGGGAACTGACATGCCAATGACTCATTTTGCCTACCGGGATAATATTCTATGTGCTGACCATGTTCCGCTGACCGATATTGCCAGGCAATACGGAACCCCCCTGTATGTCTACTCAAAAACAGCGCTCACAGAAAACTATCTGGCCTATGCCGATGCCTTAAAAAAATACCAGCACCCCGAGACACCGGGCCTCGTGTGCTTTTCCGTCAAATCAAATTCCAATCTGGCCGTACTGAAAATTCTGGGAGACCTGGGTTCCGGATTTGATATTGTTTCAGGCGGTGAACTTTCACGTGTTATCGCCGCTGGCTGTGACCCCCGCAAGGTCATCTTTTCCGGTGTCGGCAAAACCAAAGAGGAAATCCGTTTTGCGCTCGAAAATGACATCCTGTGCTTTAACATCGAGTCACCCGCTGAACTGAACCGCATCAATGAAATTGCAGGTGAAATGGGAACAACGGCCCCTATCTCCTTTCGCGTCAATCCGGACGTCGACGCAAAAACCCACCCCTATATCTCAACCGGCCTGAAAGAAAATAAATTCGGTGTGGCCTTTGACGAAGCCTTCGACTGCTACAAAACCGCCGCTGCCATGCCTAATATCAGGATCACCGGCATTGATTGCCATATCGGCTCCCAGTTGCTGGATGATGGTCCACTTCTCGAAGCCTTTGACCGGCTTGTCATCCTTGTCGACAGGCTCAGTGAGGCAGGAATCGAACTGCACCATATCGATATCGGTGGCGGCATTGGTATTGCCTATCACGAAGAGAAACCGGTCGCCGTTCCTGACTACCTGGCACGTCTGTATACCCGCATCAACGCCTGGCGTAACAAACAGTACGGAGGAAAACCCATCCAGCTGATGCTGGAGCCGGGACGCTCCATTTCCGGCAATGCCGGCGTCCTCCTGACCGAAGTCCAGTACCTTAAAACCAACACAGATAAAAACTATGCGATCGTAGATGCTGCCATGAATGATCTGATGCGCCCGGCGCTGTATGATGCCTGGCATACGGTATTGCCC
>JAAZED010000066.1 GCA_012512465.1 Oxalobacter sp.
AAATTGGTCAGCGGGCGCGAAGCCATCATCATGACGCCCATGGCGATGATAACGGCTATCATCATGACGGGCAGGTGCTCGACCATGCCGACGGCGGTGATGACGGAGTCAATGGAAAAGACGGCGTCCAGCACGACGATCTGGGCAACGACCACGGCAAAGGACGGGACGATGCGCTCTTTGGCGCGAAGGTGGATTTTGCCGTCCACCCGTTCGTGCAGTTCGGTGGTGGATTTGTACAGAAGGAAAAAGCCGCCGAGGATCAGGATGATGTCGCGCCCGGAAAAGGGGATGTCCCAGATGGTAAACCAGGGGGTGGTGAGCTTGACCATCCACGACAGCACGGTGAGCATGAGCAGGCGCATGACGAGCGCCAGCGTGAGCCCGACGATGCGGGCATGGTTGCGTTCGCGCGCGGGGAGCTTGTCCGCCAGGATGGCGATGAAGATCAGGTTGTCGATCCCCAGGACGATTTCGAGGACTACGAGGGTGACAAGGCCTATCCAGGTTGCCGGTTCCATCAGCCATTCCATGCTCAGTGCCCTTTCATGCGGGAAAAAGAGGGCAGGGCGACGGCGCGCAGAAAGCCATCAGCAGGAATGCAGGGCGGGGAGGTAAAGCGTAATGTATGGTTATCTGCCAGGAGGAACGTGCGTCCCATAGCAAAAAAGTATCGTTGGTAACGTTTCAAGTGTACCGCAAATTGGCCCGGCTGCAAGCGGTATGGCTTGAAAAATCGCAGAGGGCGGACGGGAAATGGCATTGCCGCACGGATTCATACGGATCGCTAGGGGTAAGGCGGGTGCAGAGCAGGCCGGTTTGTGGAAAAATTGGGGGCCGGATGGATTGGCAGAGATAATATTACGAGGAGCGGGCAACCGCATGTCACAGATTCATGACAACAGGATTTTGTCATATACGGTCGATCTGGGAAACGAGCGGATTGTTTTTGATACTGAGTACCATGCTGGCGCGCAGCATGAGCGCACAGCTATCGTGTTTGGCAGCGTCTGTGCCCATGCGTTTGAGAATGAGGACAAGGGCAGCATTATTTTTGATATTGAAGCGGCGTCGCTTGAAGATTTTATCGAGGATAACCGCGATCTGCTGGGGCAGAAGAAGCGCTACGGCTGGCCGCTGCTGTATGCGTCCGAAGCGGAATTGCTGGAAAAGATGCGCGAGGCCCGGCAGCAGTATTTTGTCATTGATTCTTCTTTTGGGTTGTATGGCTGGGTGCTGGCAGAGACAATGGAAATCGAGGTAACGGATGTCAGTGCCGCGTAAGCGGGTGAAAAGAAAAAGGCTGTCACGGGTGGTGACAGCCTTTTTTGTTCCGGGGGGGATGCTTACTTCAGCGTTTTGAGCTGTTCCCAGTATTTTTCATAGATTTTCAGGGCATCGCCAACACCCACGGTGAATTCGGCGTTGCGCAGTTCTTTTTTGCCGGGCACCAGGATCGGGTCGTTGCGCATGTCAGCCGGCAAGAGCTTGATGGCGGCCAGGTTTGGCGTGGAGTACTTGTACTCCTTGACGC
>JAAZED010000067.1 GCA_012512465.1 Oxalobacter sp.
GATGAGTTGTATGTTGTCCGGCTTTTGCTTTTCCCTTTTCGGCACATTTCCAGTTTATTTTATTTTTTCTTTTCAGGGAGCATCCCTGTTGCCTGAATCTGCTGCCTGTGGCCTCGAGCCGCAGTTGCAGGAAAACCCCAAATCAGGAGTGGCAGCAGGATCAGCCCGGCTGCCCCCTCCCGATTGCACACAACCGCAGTTTTTCCCCGCGTTTTATTTGAATTTGCCCTCTTGGTGCCAGGAGGGCAGAGGCTCATATTGTGCAGGGCAAAGTCTGTTTTTAATTTTTTTTATTTGAACTCAACACGGAGAAAACCATGCAAAAGCAGTTTGTTGAAGGTGGCAGATATTCAGGCGAAATTTTTGATGGAGGCTGCGGCATCCTCGATACCCTTAGTGTCACTATTTTGAAAAGAAACGGCAAGTCAGTCACCTATACGTTGAACCATCACCATTCGGTAGGGCATATTGCCGAAGCCGAAATCAAGACGGTAGAGGGCTGGGGCGAATACATCGAAGCGGCTGATGATCGTTTCTTTGCCTATGCGACTCACGCTGCCAAAGGTGCCATTGCATGATTTATCCGTGTATCTGAAATAGGAGAAACCCTATGAAACAGGATACACAGGCATTAAAAGAAAAGTCCGCGCCGATCGAGATACAGATGTCGAAAGCATGCGTCTTGCCAATGGCCGTGGAAATCAATGTATTTGAAACGTATGATATGGATCTTGCGATGCGCTCTATTGAGGATCTGTATCGTGCGGCTTATGGTGTAAAGATCGTCTGGACTGATTAGGACCTGTGAACACTAACAGGCCTCTGGCAGAATAAAAGGGTGACTGAAATTGCCGGTATGTTACCGGTGGTTTTGTCACCTTTTTTGTTGGGGGCGCAGACCTCCGGTTTGGAGAAATCATTGGTTTGCGGGTAAGATGCTTGGGTTATGTTTACCTACATCATCAGGAAAGCGGGTTTTGCCTTTATCGTCGCAATACTGGCGGTCAGTTATTATATGTACAAAAACAACAAGATAGCCATGCCGGAAAAAGAGTCGATGACAAAGAAAAGAGAAGAGCTGATCGCTTCAGTGAAAAAGCGCTATGGCGATATCAGTATGGAAGAAGTGACAGCCAAAGTGAATGAGAAGCTGCTGTCGATGGCCAATATGAGCGCCATGACGGCAGATGCTGCCAGAACGAAGCAGAATCCGGAAAGCTTCCATCGGGCGATTGCGGCTTATGAGGAGTCTGCCCACCTGGTATCGGAAATCGATAAAATGATGGCACTCAGGTATACTTTCCTGAAGGGAAAGACACTGTACCAGTTCCGTGAATTTTTCCCGGATAATCCGGAAACCGCGCAGGCGGCGCAAAAAGGCATCGCCATTATTGAAGGGGTCATGAAAGAGTGGGACAGGGAAAAAGACGCGGATTTGTGGAATGAAATGAAAGCGATCCTGGATGAGTACAAAAAGAAGACACTTCCACCGGAAAATGTCGCAGGCAAAAGCTGAACCCATGTTTTGAAAGATCAAAAAACAGCGATACGCTTTCGGGCTGTATCGCTGTTTTTTATCCGGCTGTTTTTATCCGGCAAGCTGCTGAGCTGCTGCCTGCCGTCCAAGCAGGATATAGTCGTTGATGAAGTTCTGAAGTGTGGCGCGGTGAAATGGCCTCAGTTCGTTGAAAAGGACTCCATTCTTGTATACGGTGTTTCCGGATTCATCCCGATCTTTTCGGGAATTACGGATGGTTGCCATGACTTCAATCAGGGTGTTTTCATCGGTGACGGCATTGCGTACCGAAAATGAAATCCCGACTTCCTCGCCAACCTCTCCCAAGTTGATATCTCCCTGAAGCATGACGCCGGTAATACTCAGGTCCAATGCCGTGACAATGTGGGTGTCTGCCAGTTTTTCACCATTCATATGCCAGATTCTGACAGGCATTTTCACCGTGATGCGGATATCCTTCCTGAGTGGCATGACGCGGATATGGTCAGGAAATGCCAGTTCGACAAAATTGCGGGGTGTCTGATAGATGTACTCAACACAGGAAGGGAAGGTGAAGATGGATACACCGGTAAAAATCCGGATTTCCACCCGCTCGGCGACTTTAAGTGGCACATTAAAGCCGTTTTCCTGTGGCATCCTGATAAAGACATATCTGCCCGGCTCAAATCCGATCAGGGACGAGTAGTATTCATTTTTTTTGGTGCCATAGGTGATCAGCTGCATGCGTGTGCCAACCTGAAGATTCATTTCTTCAAATGAGACCCTGTTTTCGTTCCTTTTTTTGTCATTTTCTTTCTTGCCTGTCATTTCCGTATTCCTCATTCATCCGGGCCCCCTGGCGGAAAATATTTTTTTAATGGTAACCGATTTTCACCGTTTTTTTGCCTGAATGAAACTTTTTTATCAATAATTATTATTTACTGGGAACAAGAGTTTAAATCAGATTCCTGTTAAAAAAAAGATAACAGAAAAAGTCCCGCGTTTTGTCACTGCACACAGGATATCC
>JAAZED010000068.1 GCA_012512465.1 Oxalobacter sp.
AGTTTGAGGGGGCATGCCCGTTGACGTTAAGTATGCAGTACGGTGTGACCCGCCCCTGATTTCACCTGATTTTATCCGCTAATACCGGTGGAATGATATATTTCATTCCTGAATTTATTTCGAATATTTACGATTGCCAATGAAACTCTCCCGGTCAGAATTTCTTTCCGTGCGCGGCATGCGTTTTCATATCCGTCACTGGGGAAGTGCTGACGCGCCTGCAATTTTCATGCTGCACGGCTGGATGGATTCATCCATTACCTTTCAGTTTCTCGTAGATGCCTTGCAGGAGGAATGGCATATTATTGCCCCCGACTGGCGAGGATTTGGTCATTCCTCTCATGCAAAGGATGGCTACTGGTTCCCGGATTATCTGGCAGACCTTGACGCATTGCTGAACCATTATTCACGCGATACGCCGGTGCGCCTTCTCGGGCACAGCCTGGGAGGGAATGTTGCCTGTCTTTATGCGAGTGTGCGTCCTGCGCGTGTAAGGCAGCTTGTCAGCCTGGAAGGGTACGGCATGATGCGGATGGAGCCGGATCAGGCGGCTGCGCGTTATGGGAAATGGCTGGATTCACTGCATGCATATGATAAGCCTCGAGGGTTCGCCAGCCTGGATGAGGTGGTTCGCCGGGTCAAGCGAAATAATCCACGGTTGACGGATGAGCGGGCGTTTTTTATCGCATCGCACTGGGCGCAGCAGAATGAGGATGGCATGTGGCGGATTCTGGCCGATCCCCATCATCGCCGTATAAATCCCGTCATGACACGCATGGATGAAGTGCTGGCCAGCTGGGGTCTGATTACCGCGCCCACACTGATGGTGGATGGGGAGTTTTCCCTTCTGGGTATGCGAATGGGTGATTACGAAAAGGGGCGAGAGGAAATCCGGCGCCGTGCCTCGGTTATTCCGGATGTGAAAGTCGTCATGATCCCGGATGCCGGGCATATGGTTCAGCAGGACCAGCCTGAGGTTGTTGCGGAACTGATCGAGGATTTCCTTGTCTGACAGGGTCAAACAGGCAATTTTTTCACTCTCGTACTACAATAGCAGTTTGAGACACCATTGCCTTTCCCATGCTCAATATTGATCTTCATTCTCACTCCAGGTGCTCTGACGGCATGCTGACGCCTTCCGAACTGGTGGCGCGCGCCGCAGCCAACGGTGCAAAAGTGCTGGCCCTGACGGACCATGATATGGTCACGGGCGTTGGGGAGGCGAAAGAGGCCAGCGAGAAGGCCGGGATTCACCTTGTGCCGGGCGTTGAAATATCCATTACCTGGGGCGGACGTTCCGTTCACATCGTGGGATTGCATGTTGATGAAAACAATCAGGAATTCGTCAGCAAGCTGGATGCCAACCGCGCAGGGCGTGTGGAAAGGGCGGTTGAAATCGGCCGGCGGCTTGAGAAGCAGGGCATTGCTGGTGCTTATGAAAGCATTGTGAAACAGGTATCCGATCCGATCATTATTTCACGTAAACACTTTTCCCGCTTCCTGGTTGACGCAAAAATCTGTGCCACGACAAACGATGCGTTTGAGCAGTACCTGAAAAAGGGAAGGCCGGCTTATGTGTTTCATGAATGGACCACATTGGAAAATGCGATTAACTGGATCAAAAGCGCTGGCGGAATTGCCATCATTGCACATCCGGGGCGCTATGAAATATCTGAACAGTCGCTCCTCGCGCTTTTTGATGATTTCAAGCAGTTGGGGGGTGTCGGGATTGAAGTGGTCACGGGCAGCCACAGCCGCGATCTTTATCCTTATTTTGCGGATCTGGCAAAGCAGTATGGTTTTCTGGCATCGGCCGGTTCTGATTTTCATGCGCCGGGAGAAACCTATCTGGATGTGGGAAGGATTCCTCCCCTTCCGGATGGCTTGACACCAGTCTGGTATGACTGGTTTTGAGCGAGCGCAGGCTGAAAAGGTCACAGCTTACAAATTATTACCATTAAAATAGCACTATGCCATGAGTTCAGGTGACATCTCTCTTGAAATGCTCTAGCCTGATCCTATATATATTTTTGTCGAATCTGTTTTTTTATCTTCTTAACCGGAACTGAAAATAATGCGAGTTATTCTTATTCTTGTTACCAACCTTGCTGTCATGCTTGTTGCGTCCATTGTCCTGTCATTACTCGGTGCAGGGCGATACATGACGGCACAGGGTATTGATTACTATTCCCTGTTTGTTTTTGCGCTGGTCTTTGGTTTTACCGGCTCATTTATTTCCCTTTTCCTCAGCAAATTCCTAGCAAAGCGTTCGACACGCGCCCATGTCATTACCAGCCCGGCCAATGAAACCGAAAGATGGCTTGTCTCCACCGTGGAAAAACTGGCGACAACAGCCGGCATCGGTATGCCGGAAGTGGCGGTTTATGAAGGAGAGCCCAATGCCTTTGCAACCGGTGCCTTTAAAAATTCCGCACTGGTTGCTGTTTCGACAGGGCTTTTGCAAAGCATGAGCCATGAGGAAGTTGAAGCTGTCCTGGCACACGAAGTGGCACATATTGCCAATGGCGATATGGTGACCATGACCCTGCTTCAGGGCGTCGTCAATACGTTTGTGATTTTCCTTGCCCGTGTTGTCGGGTTTGTTGTGGACAAGGCAATTTCCCGTGATTCCGACAGCGAGGGCGGTGCTGGTTACTATATCACCGTTATTGTCTGTGAAATTGCATTTGGTGTGCTGGCATCCATCATTGTGGCCTGGTTTTCCCGCCGCCGCGAATACCGTGCCGACGCCGGTTCCGTCAAGCTGATGGGCCGTCGCCAGCCGATGATCCATGCGCTGCAGCGTCTTGGCGGTATTGAGTCGGGCGATCTGCCCAAGAATCTGGTTACCGCGGGTATCACCAGTTCAAACAAGTTTCTGGCGCTGTTCAGAAGCCATCCACCGATTGAGAAACGGATCGAAGCGCTGCAAAACAACGTCGTCTGACCATGTTGAGATGCGGGGAGATCCCGCCAGCAAAAGGAGGCAGTTATGAGTCAATTTTTCCAGATTCACCCCGACAATCCCCAGCAGCGCCTGATCAGGCGGGCAGCCGAGATTGTTCGCAAGGGCGGCATTATTGCTGTGCCTACCGAATCATGCTACGTACTGGCCTGCCGGCTCGAGGACAAGAGTGCATCTGACAGGCTTCGCCAGATTCGTCAGGTGGATGAAAAGCACCACCTGACACTGATGTGCCGTGACTTAAGCGAGATCGGCTCATATGCCAAGGTCGACAACAGCCAGTTCCGGATGCTGAAAGCGGCCATGCCAGGCTCATTCACTTTTATTTTAGAAGCCACAAAAGAAGTGCCGCGGCGTCTGAGCCATCCCTCCCGCAAAACGATCGGCATTCGTGTACCGGATAACCGTATCATGCAGATGCTGCTGGAAGAGGTGGGGGAACCGCTTTTAGGTACGACACTGATCCTGCCGGGTGAAACCGATCCGCTGACCGATCCGGAAGTCATCAATGAAAAACTGAAAAACCTGGTTGATGTGGTTGTGGACGGCGGTGCCTGCAGCTTTATCCCGACAACAGTGATTGATATGACGGATAAGGAACCGGTTCTGGTGCGCAAGGGTGGCGGTGATGCGGCTGTATTCGGATTGTAATCACAAAATATCATGACACAGCGGGGAGCGCTTTTGCCAACCATTATCAATCAGTTGCGCCTCTGGTAAAATCTCCCCGATGAACGATACCCTATATACCATTGCAGTCTGGATCTTGCCAGTCCTGTTTGCCATCACGCTGCATGAAGCCTCTCATGCCTATGTAGCAAAATATTTCGGCGATACCACCGCTTATTCGCTGGGGCGGATGACGCTTAACCCCATCCGCCATATTGATCTGCTTGGCACGATCATCATTCCTGCCGCACTTATCCTCCTGAAAAGCCCTTTTATTTTTGGTTATGCCAAGCCGGTGCCGGTTAATTTCGGTAACCTGCGCAACCCTCGCAGCAGTTCTGCACTCGTTGCGCTTGCCGGGCCTGCATCCAATCTTTTTATGGCACTGTTGTGGCAGATTTTCAAGATCATCGTGGTGGTGAGTGGCCTGCAGGAACCTTTTCTGCTTAAAATGGCTGACGCCGGTGTCCTGATCAATCTGGTGCTGTTTGCCTTTAACCTTTTTCCGGTTCCGCCACTTGATGGCGGCCGGATTCTGACCAGCCTGCTTCCGGTTAATCTGGCGTGGCGGTTTGCGAAAATCGAGCCTTATGGCTTTTTTATCGTGCTGGCACTGGTTTACTTCAAGATGCTGAACTACTGGATGCGTCCGCTGATTCAGGCCGGTGCAGCTGTTATTCAGACGATTCTTTATCCCGTTACCATTTTCTTACGTTAGTGTGAGCCATCATGTATCCTGCTAGAGTTGTATCCGGTATGCGTCCGACAGGCGCAATGCATCTGGGCCATTTTCATGGCGCCCTCAAAAACTGGATTCGTATCCAGAATGAAGTGGAAAGCCTCTTTTTCGTTGCCGACTGGCATGCGCTGACTACTCACTATGATGAGGCAGAGACGATTGAGCAAAGCACATGGGATATGGTGATTGACTGGCTGGCAGCCGGCATTGATCCTGAAAAAGCCGCGATTTTTATCCAGTCACGGGTAATAGAACACGCGGAACTGACGCTGCTTTTGGGTATGGCAACGCCGCTTGGCTGGCTTGAACGGGTGCCGACATACAAGGACCAGATTGAAAAAATCTCCCATAAAGACCTCGCCACCTTCGGTTTTCTGGGCTACCCGGTCATGATGGCGGCTGACGTGCTGATTTATCGTGCCAATCAGGTGCCGGTGGGGGAAGACCAGATTCCGCATATCGAAATCATGCGGGAAATGGCACGCCGCTTTAATCATATGTATGGCAGGGAAAAAAACTTTGCTGAAAAAGCGCAGGAAGCCGTGAAAAAAATGGGTGGGAAAGTCTCCAGACAATTCGTTTCGCTGCGGACTGAGTTCCAGGAGAAAGGGAGTGCCGAAGCGCTGGCTGAGGCCCGTGCGTTGCTGGAAGGTGCCGGCAGCCTGTCAATGGCTGATCGTGAAAGGCTGGTGGGCTGGCTGGAAGGAACGGGCAAACAGATACTGGTTGAGCCTCAGGTATTGCTGACAGAGGCTTCCCGCCTGCCGGGGCTGGATGGACAAAAAATGTCGAAAAGCTATGGCAATGCGATTTCGCTTCGGGAAAAACCGGATGAGGTAAACCGCAAGATACGGACCATGCAGACGGATCCTGCCCGCGTTCGCCGTACCGATCCGGGCGATCCTGAAAAATGTCCGGTTTGGCAGTTTCATGTGGTGTATTCGGATAATGATACCCGGGAGTGGGTACAGAAAGGATGCCGCACGGCCGGTATCGGCTGTATTGAATGCAAGCAGCCGGTTATCGATGCCATTATTCGCGAACAGGCACCTTTTCATGAGCGGGCCCAGCAATATCTGGATAACCCGGCTTATGTGCGCGAGATTGTGGCCGCTGGTTGTGACAAAGCCCGCCGCCTGGCGCAGGAAACCATGCGGGACGTGCGGGGGGCGATGGGGTTGAATTACGACGATCATGCCTGATTTTTTCAGTAGGAAAGGGTAGAAAAAAAGCCGGAGCGGTTTACCGGGAAGAGGATTCTCGGCTATAATCCCGTTGGTAAAACAATTCAATCCAACCGTAGCGCCTGCATATCCAGATCCCTGTGAAAACATCTATATCCGAATAAGAAAAAAACTATTCGGTAGATTTATGCGGCCTGATGACGCGGTGCTGTTACGGTAACCAGACAGGAGTTACCTTTGTCATTTCCATTAGGTCAACACGAACCAGCCATACTGGCATTAGCTGACGGTACCATTTTCCGGGGCTATTCCATTGGCGCAGAGGGTCAGACATCAGGCGAAGTGGTTTTCAACACTTCCATGACCGGTTATCAGGAGATTCTGACCGATCCCAGCTACAGCAACCAGATCGTCACACTGACATATCCCCATATCGGCAATACAGGCGTAAATCCCGAGGATGTGGAATCCACCCGGGTTCATGCCGCAGGACTGATTATCAAGGATGTGCAGCCGCTGACATCCAATTTCAGAACCACCCAATCCCTTCCGGATTACCTGAAAGCCGGCAATATCGTCGCGATAGCCGGTATTGATACCCGCAAGCTCACCCGTATCCTGAGAGAAAAGGGTAACCAGAGCGGAGCGATTGTCACAGGCACAGATGAAAAAGCCGCGCTGGAACTGGCGCGTTCTGCTAAGTCGCTTTCCGGGCTGGATCTTGCCAGGGAAGTCACTACCCCCGAGGCTTATGATTGGACAGAGACACAATGGCGTCTGGGTGAGGGATATGGCAAGCTGACCGATCCAAAATACCACGTGGTCGCTTTTGATTATGGTGTAAAGCGCAATATCCTGCGGATGCTGGCAGAGCGCCATTGCCGCGTGACGGTTTTGCCGGCAAAGTCCACCGCAGCCGATGCACTTTCCTATAATCCTGACGGCGTCTTCCTCTCCAATGGCCCGGGAGACCCGCAGCCATGTACCTATGCCATTGAAGCGACCAAAGCGCTTATCGAAGAGGGCCTACCCGTTTTCGGTATCTGTCTTGGGCATCAGATCATGGCGCTGGCATCAGGCGCCAGCACCGGTAAGATGAAGTTTGGGCACCATGGCGCCAACCATCCTGTGCAGGACCTCGATACCGGTAAGGTGATGATTACCTCACAGAACCATGGCTTTGCTGTGGATGCCGAGACATTGCCTTCAAATTGCCGTGTGACACATCGTTCACTGTTTGATGGCACCCTGCAGGGCTTTGAGCGCACCGATAAACCTGCATTCTGTTTCCAGGGCCATCCCGAAGCGTCTCCCGGACCCGGAGATGTCGATTACCTTTTTGACCGGTTCATCGGCATGATGGAAAAGGCAAAACAAAAATAAAAGCGAAAAATATGCCAAAACGTACTGATATTAAAAGCATTCTTATTATTGGCGCCGGCCCTATCATCATCGGGCAGGCCTGCGAGTTTGACTATTCCGGGGCACAGGCCTGCAAGGCGCTGCGTGAGGAGGGGTACAAGGTCATTCTTGTCAACAGCAACCCCGCTACCATCATGACCGATCCGGAAATGGCGGATGTGACTTTCATTGAGCCGGTCAACTGGCGCGTTGTCGAACGTATTATCGAGAAAGAGCGTCCTGATGCCATCCTGCCGACAATGGGGGGACAGACCGCGCTCAACTGTGCGCTTGATCTGTATAACAATGGTGTTCTTGACAGGTATGGCGTTGAACTGATTGGCGCTTCTCCGGAAGCCATCGACAAGGCCGAAGACCGTTCCAAGTTCAAGGAAGCGATGACAGCAATCGGCCTGGAGTCAGCCCGTTCCGGTATTGCACATTCCATGGAAGAGGCATGGGAAGTCCAGCGCCAGATGGGGTTTCCTGCGATTATCCGCCCGTCCTTTACGCTTGGGGGTACCGGTGGCGGTATTGCCTACAATGGCGAGGAATTTGAGGTGATCTGTCGTCGTGGTCTTGAGGCGTCTCCGACCAGCGAACTGCTGATTGAAGAATCCCTGATCGGCTGGAAAGAGTTCGAAATGGAAGTGGTCCGTGACCGTGCGGATAACTGCATCATTATCTGCTCAATCGAAAATCTTGACCCGATGGGCATCCATACCGGCGACTCGATTACGGTGGCGCCAGCACAGACGCTGACGGACAAGGAATACCAGATCATGCGTGATGCATCGATTGCCATCCTGCGTGAAATCGGTGTGGATACCGGTGGCTCCAACGTTCAGTTTGCGATCAACCCCAAAGATGGCCGCATCATTGTGATCGAGATGAATCCGCGTGTTTCCCGTTCATCCGCACTGGCATCAAAGGCAACCGGTTTCCCGATTGCGAAAGTTGCCGCCAAGCTGGCGGTCGGCTTCACCCTTGATGAACTGAAAAATGACATCACAGGCGGTACCACTCCTGCGGCATTTGAACCATCAATTGACTACGTTGTCACTAAAGTTCCACGTTTCAACTTTGAAAAGTTCCCGCAAGCAGACGCGACTTTAACCACACAGATGAAATCTGTAGGTGAAGTCATGGCAATTGGCCGTAATTTCCAAGAGTCTGTAAATAAAG
>JAAZED010000069.1 GCA_012512465.1 Oxalobacter sp.
CATCTGCATGGGGATGATGGTGAGGAAAATCAGCAGCCCAAGCTGCGGCATGGAGCGCGCGATGGTGCCGAGAAAAATGCCTATCGAGCCGGCGGAAAAGAGATAAACGGCTGCTACCGAAATAAAGAGCGGGATGGAGCCGGCAATCGGGACTTTCAGCACGGTCTTGATCATGACGGTCAGTGCAAAAGTAGCCGCAATCAGGACGGCCAGGCCGTTTGCCCAGATCTTGGATGCCATGATTTCGATGGGGACAAGCGGCATGGCCAGCAGATGTTCAATCGTGCCGTGTTCCCGCTCACGGATATAGGCGGCACCCACCAGGATGATGGTCAGCATGTTGATATTGTTGATCGTCTCCATGACGCCGCCAAACCAGAAGCCGGTCAGGTTGGGATTGAACTTGACCCGTGTGACGAGGTTGATGGGAGATGCGGTAGTTTCGTAGGAACGGTTCAGAAACTCATTGATTTCCGTTGTGAAGATACTCTGGATGTAGCCGGCACCGATAAAGGCCTGGCTCATGACGGTGGCATCGATATTGATCTGGATGGTGGGGTTGCGCCGGGCATGCAGGTCTTTTTCAAAGCTGGGCGGGATGATAATGGTGAACGAATAATATCCCCTGTCCAGGGCACGGTCGACTTCATAAAGGCCCAGCACATCGGGCTTTTTGAAATAAGGTTGTGTCAGTGCGTAAACAAAGCGATGAGAAATCTGTGACTGGTCCTGGTCAACAATGGCAACAGGGGCGTTTCGCAGTTCCTGCGAAACGCCCTTGGATGCACTGTAAACGCCCCCGGTAAAAGCCCAGATGATCAGTAAAAGCAAAACCTTGTCCGCAGCCAGGCTCCGCAATTCCTTGATGCCCAGATGGTAGATGTTAAGGAAGTGGGTTTTCATGGCAGCCTCATTTTTCCTGGTTGGGTAGCAGCAGGTAGGCGATAAAGGTATTGATCGGGAAGAAAAGCGCCAGCGTAAGAATCGGGTCTATCAGGTCGGGGAAATGAAGTGCCTTGGTAAATACCCCGCGGCTGAGCACCAGGAAATAAGAAGCCGGAAAGCACTGCCCGATCCAGTATGCGCCCCCTTCCAGCGAGCCAACCGGTGTTGTCAGTCCTGAAAACTGCGTGGTCGGCAGCATGGTGAGAATGGCGGTACCAAAAAGTGCGGATATCTGGGTGGGGGTGAAGGTTGAAATAACGAGTCCCACACCGGTTGTTGCCGTAACATACAGGAGGGCGCCCACCGTCAGTGCAAGAAAGCTGCCCTTGATGGGTACCTTGAAAAGAAAGACCGCCATGCCGATAAGGATGAAATAGCTGAACATGGCGATAACGATATAGGGCAGCTGCTTGCCCAGTAAAAATTCGAGCTTTGTTGTTGGCGTAACGTAAAAATTGGTGATTGATCCGAGTTCTTTTTCCCGCACGACACCCAATGCAACCAGTACGGATGGGATGAGAATCAGAAGGAGCGGGATAACGGCCGGTACCATTGCATAGATGCTTTTGAAATCCTGGTTGTACCGGTAGCGCAGCTCCAGTTGTGCGGGCAGGGCAGCCGGAGAAAGGCCTGTCGTTTCACGGGAAAGCTCGGCGAGGTATTCCTGGTGCATGCCGATAACATACCCGCGGGTGGTTTCCCCGCGGTAGGGCATGGAACCATCCACCCAGGCGCCGATTTCCGGATGGCGGTTTTGCAGCAGATCCCGGCCGTAGCCCGGCGGGATTTCAATGGCGACAGTCAGTTCGCCGGTTTTCATGCGATGCTCCAGTTCTTCCGCACTCTTGATGGGGGGCTGCTGGATGAAATAGCGCGATCCGGAGAGATTGTCGACGTAATCCCGCGATTGCGGAGACTGGTCCTGATCGTATACGGCAAATTTCAGATCTTCCACGTCCATCGAAATACCGCTTCCCAGTACAAACATCAACAGCGCAGAGCCAAGCAGGGCAAAAATGAGCCGGATGGGGTCACGTTTCAGTTCCAGGCTTTCCCGGAAGGCATATCCCAGCATGCGCTGCAGGCTGAAAAAAGCGCTTGTTACCGGTGCTGCCGTTTCCGGCTGAATGTCCGTGTTCTCAAAAGAGGTGGATTCATCCTTGCCGGCGGCATCTTCCAGATAGGCGATAAAGGCTTCTTCCAGTGTGGCGGCATACCGCTTTTCCTGCAATTCTTTCGGCGTGCCGCTATCAAGCACAATACCGGCGTGCATGAGTGACATACGGTCACATCGCTCAGCTTCATTCATGAAGTGTGTCGAGATGAAAATGGTGACATCCTGTTCACGCGACATCTGGATCAGGTAGCGCCAGAATTCGTCACGCGCAATGGGGTCAACGCCTGATGTGGGTTCATCCAGGATCAGGAGTTTTGGTTCATGTACAACGGAAACGGCCAGCGAAAGACGCTGCCTGATGCCCAGGGGGAGGCCTTCAGCCGGTGAGTCGACATAAGGTCTCAGCCCGAAACGCTCAATGAGTTCTTCAATGCGGGGTTTTTTCCTGTCAGCCGGAAGATGAAAGAGTTCGGCATGCAGATCCAGATTCTGCTGGACGGTCAGTTCGCCATAGAGGGAGAAGGATTGCGACATGTAACCGACATCCCTTCGGCTTTCCAGGTTGTTTGCATCAACGACCTTGCCGAAGATCTTCGAGCTGCCCTCTGTTGGTGGAAGCAGGCCGGTGAGCATTTTCATGGTGGTGGTCTTGCCACAGCCGTTTGATCCCAGAAAGCCGAATATCTCTCCCTTGGAAATTTTGAAACTGACATTGTCAACGGCGGTAAAGTCACCAAAGCGCTGGGTAAGGCCATCGGCTTCAATCGCCCAGTCTTCATCCTTTGTTTCCAGTAGCGGGATAACCAGTTCCTGGTAGTCCTGTGAGCGGGAGTCCGGAAGAAAGTGGATAAATGCCTTTTCCAGGGTATCGGCACCGGCTTCTGCTTTCATTTCATCGGCCGTACCGGTAGCGATGACTTTGCCGCCATACATGGCTGCCAGCCAGTCAAACTGTTCTGCCTCTTCCATGTAGGCCGTGGCAACCAGCACACTCATGTGGTCGCGGCGTTTGCGGATGGCGTTGATCAGTTCCCAGAACTGGCGGCGCGAGAGAGGATCAACACCGGTTGTGGGCTCATCCAGAATCAGCAGATCAGGGTCGTGCACCAGAGAGCAGCACAGCCCCAGTTTTTGTTTCATGCCGCCTGATAGCTTACCGGCAGGACGATCTTTGAATGGTCCCAGGCCGGTGGCCTGTGTCAGTTCATTGATGCGGGCGATGCGTTCTTCTTTTTTATGCCCGAAGAGACGGGCGAAAAAATCAATATTTTCGGAAACGGACAGCGTCGGGTAGAGATTTTTCCCCAGTCCCTGCGGCATGTAGGCGATACGGGGAAGGAGAAGGTTTCTGTCGCGCTGGTTGCTGATATCCGTATCCAGTACGACGACATGGCCATCCTGGATTTTGCGTGCGCCCGAGATAAGCGCTAAAAGAGATGATTTGCCGACACCGTCAGGACCGATCAGCCCCACCATGCAGCCGCCGGGTATCTCCAGCGTGACATCGTCCAGCGCTGTCACTTCCTTGTAATGCAGGCTGACATTTTCAAGCCGGGCTGCAGTGGAGTCAGCCATGGCTTACCTTGATGGTTGGGGGAG
>JAAZED010000070.1 GCA_012512465.1 Oxalobacter sp.
AGTTGATGGCATCTTCCAGATTGCGGAATGAGTTCAGGTTTTTAATTTCGCAACGGGTGCCGAATTCGGCCTGTCCTTTTGGCCGAACCGATACATTCGCGTCGCACCGGAAGGAGCCTTCCTGCATATTGCCGTCACAAACACCAAGCCAGGTAACCAGTGAATGCAGGGTTTTTGCATAGGCCACGGCTTCTGCTGCACTGCGCATATCAGGTTCTGTCACGATTTCCAGCAGTGGCGTGCCGGCACGGTTCAAGTCGATGCCGCTCATGTCCAGATAATCCTCATGAAGCGATTTGCCGGCATCTTCTTCCAGATGGGCGCGCGTCAACGGTATGGTCTTGATTTCCTGTTTACCGTTTTGTTCAAGCATAAAGGAAACTTTTCCACCGGCCAGGACCGGTTTTTCAAGCTGGCTGATCTGATAGCCTTTGGGGAGATCGGGGTAAAAATAATTTTTACGGGCAAAAATCGATACCGGGGCAATATCCGCCCCAACAGCCAGGCCGAACCGGATCGCTTTTTCCACTGCGCCACGATTCATTACCGGCAATGTGCCGGGCAAGGCCAGATCAAGCGCACTGGCCTGCGTATTCGGTCCGGCGCCAAAATGGGTGGATGCGCCACTGAAGATCTTGGATTCAGTTGACAGTTGTGCATGTGTTTCCAGGCCGATCACTACTTCCCATTGCATGATGTTTCCTCTATTTTCGTCATGTCATTAAACGGTTATCTTATTCCTGTTCCGGTATCAGGCAGGCGAGCGCAAGTGCCAGTCGGTTGCGCACTGGTATTGATGTGCGATATTCAAAAGTCTCATCTCATCAAAATAATTGCCTGTCAACTGCAACCCTACCGGACGGCGGGAATTGATTTCGCCCTGGCCAAAACCACAGGGAATGGACATGCCAGGCAGGCCGGCAAGATTGGTCGAGATGGTATAAATATCGCCCAGGTAGCTGGCTACCGGATCATCCGCTTTTTCCCCGATATTCCACGCGACAGTTGGTGAGACAGGGCCCATAATGACATCGCACCGGGTAAAGGCGGCACGAAAATCCTCGGCAATCAGGCGGCGGATTTTTTGCGCATGAATGTAGTAGGCGTCGTAGTAACCGTGGCTTAATACATAGGTGCCCATGATAATCCGGCGTCTGACTTCTTCGCCAAAACCTTCTGTCCGGGTTTTGCGGTACATATCCTGCAGGTCGGTATAGTTTTCCGCACGGAAGCCATATCGGATGCCATCAAAACGGCTGAGATTGGATGATGCCTCAGCTGAGCCGATAACATAATAGGCAGGGATGCACATGGTCGTATTCTGCAGGGAAATGTCTACCAGGGAGGCCCCCAGCTTTTCGTATTCAGCAAGGGCATTTCGTACAGCCTGTTCCACATCGGCGGCCAGGCCCTCACCAAAGTACTCGCGCGGGATACCGATTTTCAGGCCGGTCAGCGGTTTGTTCAGGTCACGCGTAAAATCCTCGGTTTCGCGCTCAACACTGGTAGAGTCACGCGGATCAAATCCGGCTATTGCGGTTAACAGCATGGCACAGTCTTCTGCCGTTTTGGCAAGCGGACCGCCCTGGTCCATTGAGGAGGCGTAAGCCATCATGCCATGGCGCGATACACGGCCGTAAGTGGGCTTGATGCCGGTGATGCCGCAAAATGAAGCAGGCTGCCTGATCGAGCCGCCAGTATCGGTTCCGGTCGCAACGGGTGTGAGACCGGCGGCAACAGCAGCCGCCGAGCCGCCGGATGAGCCGCCTGGTATTGCCGTTTTATCCCAGGGATTTTTAACCGGACCGAACCATGACGTTTCATTGGAGGACCCCATGGCAAATTCATCACAGTTCAGCTTGCCCAATGTGACCATGCCAGCCTGTTGCAGTTTTTCAACGACGGTGGCGTCAAACGGGCTGGTGTAATTGGCCAGCATTTTTGAGGCGGCGGTTGATCGCCAGCCCTTTGTCACAAAAACATCCTTGTGCGCAACCGGAATACCGGTCAGTTTGTCGGCTTCTTTTTTTGCGAATTTTTCATCAGCAGCTTTTGCCTGCGCTAGCGTCAGTGTGTCATCCACATGTAAAAAGGCATTCAGATCACTTTGATGAATGCGTTCAAGAAACAGCCGGGAGAGTTCAGTTGCGGAAATCTGGCCGGCATGGAGCAGGGATGAGAGTTCTGAAATGGTTTTGGTATACATGAGGTTGTCAGCGGCGAAGGTTCAGCTTGTAGTAAAAAATGAATTCCTGAAAAAGTGCCAGGCCATTATTCAATGACCTTCGGGACCAGATAAAGGCCGTTTTCCACCGCCGGCGCTGATTTCTGGTACTCCGCATGATGATCCGTTTCTGTAATCTGGTCTTCCCTCAGACGCAAGGAAAGATTGTCATAATAAGCAGCAATAGGATGGCTGAGTGGCTCAACACCTGCTGTATCAATGGCCCGCATTTTTTCGATAAGAGAAAAAATATCGTTTAACTGATCCAGATTTTTTTGCAGCTGATTTTCAGGAACTTCCAATTGAGACAGTTGGGCAATATGGAGGACATCGGATGGCGTGAGATGCATAATTTTTGTGATTTCGAGTCTGAAAAAAGTTAAAAAAGCGACAAAACTGAAAAAAGTCAGCAGAAAGCAGTGGTTATGACGTAATAGTACTGAATATCAAGCAAATTATAAGGTAGAATATCGCGTTTATGTTTGGTTCGTTTTTTTTTAAACGAATTGAGGTTATTATTTGCATCGTACAAATTCCCGGTTTCGGGGTTTATTTAAAGTTAACGCGCTTGCTAATGCGCATCAGGATTGTTCATGTTTGGATTTTTACGCAGCTATTTTTCAAATGATCTGGCAATAGATCTGGGTACAGCAAATACACTGATATACGTCAGGAACTCAGGCATCATTCTTGATGAGCCTTCAGTTGTCGCTATCCGCCAGGAAGGCGGACCCAATGCGAAGAAAAATATTCAGGCAGTCGGCCATGAAGCCAAGCAGATGCTTGGCAAGGTCCCGGGCAATATTGAAGCCATCCGTCCCATGAAAGACGGCGTGATTGCGGATTTTACCGTTACCGAACAGATGCTCAAGCAGTTCATCCGTATGGTGCATGATTCCAAATTTTTCAAACCCTCACCACGTATTATCGTTTGTGTTCCCTGCGGTTCAACCCAGGTGGAACGCCGGGCCATTCGTGAGTCAGCGCTGGGTGCCGGTGCCTCCAAGGTCTATCTGATTGAAGAACCGATGGCTGCTGCTATTGGCGCCGGCCTGCCGGTTTCCGAGGCAACAGGTTCCATGGTGGTGGATATTGGCGGCGGTACGACCGAGGTGGGTATTATTTCGCTTGGCGGTATGGTTTACAAGGGTTCTGTCCGTGTTGGCGGTGATCGTTTTGATGACGCGATTGTCAACTATATCCGTCGTAACTACGGCATGCTGGTAGGTGAGCAGACAGCGGAGGCCATTAAAAAGAGCATTGGTTCTGCTTTTCCCGGCACGGAAGTCAAGGAAATGGAAGTCAAGGGCCGGAATCTTTCCGAAGGTATTCCCCGCTCTTTCACCATTTCCAGCAATGAAATTCTTGAGGCATTGACTGATCCGCTCAATCAGATTGTGTCGGCTGTCAAAAATGCACTGGAGCAGACGCCGCCGGAACTGGGTGCCGATATTGCTGAAAAGGGCATGATGCTGACCGGCGGTGGCGCCCTCTTGCATGACATTGATCGCCTGCTCATGGAAGAAACCGGTTTGCCGGTTCTGATCGGCGAAGATCCGCTGACCTGTGTTGTGCGTGGTTGCGGTATTGCACTGGATAAAATCGATCAGCTTGGTTCCATTTTCTCCTACGAATAATAGTCTGTATGACCAGGCCGGTTTGGAGTAACGATACTCATCAGTTTTTATTCACAGATGACATCTGTGAGATGTGGTATTTATAACCGGCGCTGTTATGCAATACGCACCACCGCCCCTATTCAAACAAGGCGCACCGGCTCGCGTAAGAGTTGCTGTCTATATCCTTGCAGCCATCATCATGCTGATGATTGATTCACGGCTGCATGTGCTTGTCCAGGTACGCCAGGCAATCTGCTTTGTTTTATATCCCTTCCAGAAAGCAGCCCTTATGCCAAGGGATATGTTGTATGGCGCTGGAGACTATTTTACATCAGTGACTTCCCTGCAGGAGGAAGTGGATGTGTTGCGCAAGCGGGAACTGGAAAATGCGCAGACATTGCAGCAGGCTGAGCAACTGGCAAGCGAAAATGCCCATCTGAGGCAATTACTCAAACTGAATGAACGGCTTTCCGTTAAATCCGTGCCGGCTGAAATTCTCTATGACGCAAGAACATCCTATGCTCGCAAAGTGGTCTTGAACAGGGGCAGTAACGACGATGTCGTCGCCGGGCAGCCGGTTATTGATGAAAATGGCGTTATCGGGCAGGTTACCCGTGTTTTCCTTTCCACTTCCGAAGTTACCCTTTTGACAGACAAGGACCAGGCCATACCGGTCCTTGCCGCCAGGACCGGTATACGCAGTATTGCCTATGGCCGTGGTCAGTCCGGTTATCTTGAATTGCGATTCATGGAGGCCAATGCCGATATCCAGCCAGGTGATGTCGTCGTGACTTCAGGTATTGACGGCCTGTATCCGCCAGGGCTGGCTGTTGGTGAGGTCGTGGATGTCAGTGATAATGCATCCGGATCGTTTAACCATATTCTTTGCCGGCCATTAGCAGGTCTGGACCGGAACCGGCAGGTGTTGGTTTTATTGACCGACACCAGTGTTGCTCCTCCTCCGCCTGAAGAAGGTGAAGATGAAACGGGTGGCAAAAAACGCCGAGGGGCTGATATTACGGCGGCCAGGAAAAAAGCGGGGGTGAAATGAGTCGATCACAGCTTGCAAAAACCATTTTATTGCCTGCCAGCCCGGTTTTTATTGCCATTACCCTTTTTGTCGCGTTTTTGCTGAATCTGCAACCCTGGGGACAGATAGTCGGTATGCCCGATTTTGTGGCACTTTGTCTCGTATTCTGGGGCGTTCACCAGCCAAGGCGGGTTGGGATGGGCACGGCATTTTGCATGGGCTTGCTGATGGATGTGAACAATGCGACGCTTTTTGGTGAAAATGCACTGGCTTATGCTGTTCTGTCCTATCTGGCCATCACCATTCACCGGCGTGTCCTGTGGTTTCCGCTCAGGAAGCAGGTATGGCTTGTTTTGGCCCTGCTGCTTTTAACGCAGTTGATACAGATGTTTGTCCAATTCCTGATCAATGACCGTTTTTCCAGTTGGCTGTATCTGTTGGACAGTTGTGTTGCCGCTGCCCTGTGGCCGCTTTTGACCGTTGTCCTCCTGGCACCACAACGACGGGCTATTGACAAGGATCTGGATCGCCCCCTGTAAAACCGGCAGGGTTTTCCGGTTTGACCCTTATTGTTGATTGAAAAAACGCTAATCAGTTCCTGGCATGGCAAATCTGAACGATACAGACCGCGACCTACACTTTTTTCGCTGGCGACTGGCGGTGCTGGTCGGGCTGGTTCTGATTTGTTTTTTCGTTCTGTTTGTCCGTTTTTTCTGGCTGCAGGTTGTTCGCCATGATAAATTTGCCTCCCAGGCAGAGGAAAATCGCATCTCCATTGTGCCCATTGTTCCTAACAGGGGATTGATCATGGATCGAAACGGCGTTTTGCTGGCACGAAATTATTCTGCCTACACGCTGGAGATAACGCCGTCAAAAATCCGGGGGAAACTGGATGACGTCATTAATGAACTGGCCGAAATTGTCACGATCAAATCACGTGACCGGAAACGTTTCAAAAAACTGTATGAAGAGTCCAAGCGGTTTGAAAGCATTCTTATCCGAAGTCGCTTGACCGATGAGGAAGTGGCGCGTTTTATTGTGCAGCGATATCGTTTTCCCGGCGTTGATATCCAGGCAAGGCTTTTCAGGCAATATCCGATGGGCAGCGCGGCGTCGCACGTGATTGGGTATATCGGCCGGATGAGCCAGAAGGATATCGAAAATCTCACTGAAGAGGATGAGGCCAATTACCGCGGGACCAATTACATTGGTAAAGAAGGTGTTGAAAAGAGCCATGAGCGGGAATTGCATGGCATAACCGGATATGAGGAAATGGAAGTTTCCGCGGGCGGCAGGGCAATACGGACGCTTTCTCATAGCGCGCCGGTTCCGGGTAACAACCTGTATCTGTCGATTGATATCGAGCTTCAGAAAGTGGTGGAAGAAGCCTTTGGCAATCGCCGGGGGGCGCTGGTAGCGATACAGCCGGAAACGGGAGAGGTGCTTGCTTATGTTTCGACACCGACTTATGATCCCAATCTCTTTGTGGAAGGCATTGACCAGCAAAGCTGGGATGAACTCAATAATTCACCCGATCATCCATTGATCAATCGTCCGTTGCGGGGCGCCTACCCACCGGGTTCCACTTACAAGCCCTTCATGGCCCTGGCTGCGCTTGAGCTGGGAAAGCGGACGCCGGAGTCTGCCATTTCTGATCCAGGCTATTTTTATTTTGGCAACCACCGCTTCCGTGATGACAAAGTCGGTGGGCACGGTATTGTCGATATGTACAAATCCATCGTGCATTCCTGCGATACGTATTACTACATCCTCGCAAACGACATGGGTGTGGATATGATGCACGATTTCATGAAAAAATTCGGTTTCGGTCAGTTGACCGGCATTGATCTGGCCCATGAGAGAAAAGGGCTGTTGCCGTCAACCGAATGGAAAAGAACCGCATTCAAGACACCGGAACAGCAGAAATGGTATGCAGGCGAAACCATTTCACTGGGAATTGGACAGGGATATAACTCGTTCACGCCGATGCAACTGGCCTATGCAACCGCGATGTTATCCAATGGTGGCAAGACGCGAAAGCCACATCTTGTTCATGCGCTGGAAAACAGTGTGACACGCGAAAAGGTTTCGGTTGTGGCAGAGTCCAGAGAGGTCGCACTCAAACCGGAAAATGTGGAGGTCATCAAGCGTGCGATGGTGGGGGTGACCAAGGAAGGAACCTCAGCCAGGATATTTGGCAGGGCGGGCTATGAATCGGCCGGAAAAACCGGGACTTCCCAGGTTATCGGTATGAAGCAGAATGAGAAATATGTTGCCAGCCGGATTGCCGAAAAACACCGTGACCACGCCCTGTATATTGCTTTCGCTCCTGTCGACAAGCCGACAATTGCCATTGCCCTCATTGTAGAAAATGGAGGATTCGGGGCGACGTCAGCAGCGCCAATCGCAAAAAAAGCGCTGGATTATCATTTACTGGGCAAACGTCCTGATAAGAATGAAAGGGCATATGTACCGGAGGTTCCGGCAGAGACAGAAGAAGAGGATGACGAGGATATTGAAGAAGATGTCGTGCCAGCCGTGGGACGGGAAGAGGAATTATCTCCGGTAGTGCCTGAAGAATCAGGCAGTGCGAATGGCAGAAAAAAGAACAACAGTGGCAATAACGGGTTGGCGCAATGAATATACCTGACAGAACAACGATAGTGAATTTTTTCAGAAGGTATGTGACAGTTCTGGATGGACCGCTGGCACTGATTGTTTTTCTGATTGTTTCTACCGGACTGATTACGCTTTATTCGGCAGGGATTGATTTCCCGGGGCGCATAGAAGACCAGTTGCGCAATATCCTGCTGGGTTTTGTTATCATGTGGATTGCTGCCAGTGTGCCGCAGCCGGTCCTGATGCGGTTGGCCGTCCCGCTGTACACTATTGGCATTGCCCTGCTTTTGGCAGTTGCCATGTTTGGCCTGATCAGAAAAGGCGCTCGCCGCTGGCTGAATGTCGGCATGATTATCCAGCCTTCCGAGATGATGAAAATAGCCGTTCCCATGATGCTGGCGTGGTTTTTCCAGCGTCGTGAGGGACAGCTCGGCTGGCGGGAGTTTCTGGGTGCGGCAGTTTTGCTTGGCATTCCTGCCGCGTTTATCATGAAACAGCCTGATCTGGGTACCGCGCTTTTGGTTACCGCATCCGGCTTTTACGTTATTTTCCTGGCAGGCCTGTCGTGGAAAGCCATCGCGGCGCTGGTGGCGACGGTGGCCGCCAGCCTGCCCCTTGCATGGAGCATGCTCCATGACTATCAGCGCCAGCGAGTCATGATGTTGATTGATCCTTCTTCCGATCCGCTTGGAAAAGGATTCCATATCATCCAGTCCATGATTGCCATTGGTTCGGGAGGGGTGACCGGAAAGGGGTGGTTACAGGGAACACAGGCATATTTGCATTTTGTGCCCGAACGAACGACAGACTTTATCTTTGCGGTTTATGCCGAAGAATTCGGTCTGATTGGCAATATTGTGCTGCTTATTTTATACCTGATACTTATCGGGCGCGGCATGACGATTACCATGCAGGCGTCATCGCTTTTCTCACGCCTGTTGGCCGGTGCCATTACCATGATGTTTTTTACCTATGCATTTGTGAATATGGGAATGGTGAGCGGTATATTGCCTGTTGTGGGGGTTCCACTCCCCTTCATGAGCTATGGCGGGACAGCAATGGTTACCCTGGGCTTCGGTACCGGTATTCTGATGAATATCCAGCGACACCGGAAGCTGGTGCAGACTTAGGGTCAACCTAAGAAAGACCAGTGAGCGCATCATTTGGTTTACAATGGCAATGTTGCTTTAAAGAATGATTTTGCCGTATGGACTCAAAACAGATGAATGCTATTGTTGATCGCTTTGTCTCAGACAACACACAATCTTTCTCTATTTCCATCAATCTGCTGGTTGTATTGTTCGCCGTGTGTTGCTTGATGCTGGCAGGGTGTTCCACTACCCCGAAATCGTCCGGAAGATATCCGGGAAAAACATCCGGAACAACCGCTTCTGCCGGAACCGGTTCAGGCCTTCCCAAGGCCGGCTCCGGACGGGGAGGGTACTATCTGGATGATGGTCCGATGGAATACACACCGGAAGACCTGATGAATACGCCCGATGCCATTCCCCGTGTAGAGCCCTATGCCCGTGCAGCCAACCGGCCCTATACTGTATTTGGCAAAACCTATGTGCCCGTCACGAACAACCGCCCTTATAAAGTTCAGGGGCATGGCAGTTGGTACGGCAAAAAATTCCATGGCAACAAGACCTCATCCGGTGAGGTTTATGACATGTTTAAAATGACAGCAGCCCATCCGACATTGCCGCTTCCCTGCTATGTGCGTGTAACCAATGTCAATACAGGAAAACAGATTATTGTCAGGGTGAATGATCGCGGCCCGTTCCATTCTGACCGGATTATTGACCTGTCCTATACCGCAGCAATGAAGCTGGGATACCTGAATCAGGGAAGTGCGCTTTTAGAAGTTGAGCATCTTTTGCCTGATGAAATCGAGCGCATCAATCTGGCAAGAACCAGTAATCCACCACCTATACAGCAAAGTACGCCCCAGACGGTTGCTGTCGCCCAGCAACCTGCTGTAGAGCAACAGACAAAACCGGCTGTCGTTGTGGCGGTGGCATCAACCGGTGCGGCCGGTAGTGTCGTTACGGCAAACCAGCCGTCAAAAGTGGTTGCCTATTACCTGCAGTTGGGCGCCTACCAGCAAATCGGAAATGCACAGGCAACACAGGCTGAATATGCCTTGAACTGGGCGCACATCCTGCCAGGAATGGAACTTGTCATGGCAGACGACTATTACCGTTTGTTTGCCGGGCCGTTTGGTTCACAGGAAGAAGCGGATTATGCCGCCCAGCAAATCGAGAGCACCGGACGTCGTCCATTGGTTGTCAGGCGCTGATTTGTGCAAAACGATAAAAAAGCGCATGATGATCATGCGCTTTTTTTATATGGTGTCAAAAAAGTAAAAGCGAATCAGTCGCCATACAATTTCTGTTTGAGTTCACGGCGCTGTTGTGCTTCGAGCGACAAGGTAGCGGTTGGACGAGCCAGCAGTCGCGGAACACCAATAGGCTCACCTGTTTCTTCACACCAGCCATATTCTTCAGCATCAATGCTGGCAATGGATTGCTGTACTTTTTTCAGAAGCTTGCGCTCACGATCCCGCGTCCGCAGTTCAAGTGCATGTTCTTCCTCAATGGTGGCACGATCAGCCGGGTCCGGAACCAGTGGAGTGTCCCGAAGGTTTTCTGTCGTCTCACCGGCATTCTTGATGAGCGTGCTTTCAAGTTCTTTCAAACGGTTCCTGAAAAAAGCAAGCTGGGCAGGATTCATATAATCCTTCTCACCCATTTTCAGAATCTGCTCTTCAGTGAGGAGTACATTATCTGCTGATTTTGCAGATGCCGCCTTTTTCGCTTTTGTCTTCACGTTGCTTACTCCCTTCACTTTGTGTGGGTTAATTATAAAACCGGGCAACTTTATAAATAAGATAAGTATTGCACAATGGATTCAAAAGTTCTGCAAGTAAATTTATTTGCAGAAATGACCCCAGTCAAGCTCCACAAAATTAATTAATCCATAATACTACTGTTTTTTCATCCATATATCCAGTTTATATCAGACACCCCGTCAACCCTTCCCTGAAAGCAGACTCCGGCAGATCCTTTCCGATGAAGACCATTGTGCTTTGACGCGTTTCACCATCTGCCCATTTTTCCACGATATCCGAGCCCATCAGCTGGTGCACGCCCTGAAAGACGACCTTGCTGTCCGCATTTTCCATATAGAGAATGCCCTTGTATCGCATCATCTGGCTGCCGTATGCCTGAAGCATTTTTGACAGGAAATGATTCAGCATGTCCGGATTGAAAGGGCGTTCGCTCCGGAAAACGAAGGCCCGGATATCATCCAGATGACGGGCATGTCCATGATGGCAATCCGGTCCACAGGGTCCCTCGTGATGATGACTGTGATCGGCAATTGGTATGGTGACATCCAGGCTGCTGTTCAGGTGAAAGCCTTTCAGGCCCAGTACCTTGTCCAGTGCAATGCATCCGAAATCAACCCTGTCGATAGTTGCTTGCGGATTGATCCGGTGAAGACGCGCAATCAGTATGTCGATTTCATCTGCGGAGACAAGATCGGTTTTTGAGAGCAATATGCGATCGGCAAATCCTGCCTGGCGTCTTGCTTCTTCAAACTCATCCAGTTGTTGCATGGCATGAACGGCATCGACCAGTGTGACAATACCGTCTATCAGGTAGGCACGCGAGACATCCGGGTCCATGAAAAAGGTCTGAACAAGAGGGCCGGGGTCAGCCAGTCCGGTCGTTTCAATAATGACGCGGTCAAAATCCAGTGTACCGGTGTCACGTTTTTCTGTCAGCGAATTCAGGGCAATAACCAGATCACCCCGCACAGTACAGCAGATACAACCATTGCTCATTTCAATGATTTCTTCGGCGCGGGTTTCTACCAGAATGGAACTGTCGATATTTTCCGGCCCGAATTCATTTTCGATGACAGCGATTTTCTGCTGGTGATTATCAGTCAGAATCCGGTTCAAAAGCGTGGTTTTTCCGGCGCCGAGAAAGCCGGTAATGATGGTGACGGGAATCAGTGCCATAGTGTTTTGTGTTATTTCTTTTTTGCCCGGGGATGGGCGGCATCATAAATACGGGCAAGGTGCTGAAAATCCAGGGCGGTGTAGATCTGTGTCGAGGCAATGGATGCATGCCCCAGCATCTCCTGTACGGCACGCAGATCGCCGGATGACTGGAGAATGTGGGATGCAAAAGAATGCCGCAGGACATGGGGATGGACATTGAGTGGCAGGCCCAGTGCCTGTGCATGCGCCTTCAGTCGCATCTGCACGATACGCGGTGTCATGCGGCGTCCGCGCTGATTGATGAAAAGTGCGCGCTGTCCATCAGCTTCTTTTGGTTGTATCAATTGCTCACGCACAGACAGCCATGCCTTGATGGCGTCGATGGCAGCCTGGCCAACCGGCACAATCCGTTTTTTATTGCCTTTGCCTGTTACAAAAATTTCCTGGTCATTCAGGTTAATCCAGCTAAATGAGGTATAGCCGTTTTCCTGGATATGGCGCACATCCAGCCCGGTCAATTCAGATACCCGCAAACCACTCGAATACAGCAGTTCAAACATGGCCTGGTTGCATATCGGGGTGATCGTATCATCCTCTCCGTGGTGAGGAGGCGCTGATGGCGTGGCAACCAGTTGTACTGCATCGTCTACTGAGAGCGCTTTGGGCAGGCCCTTCACCCGCCGGGGTGCCTTGATGGTTTCTGCCGGGTTGGCCGGCAGCCCGGTCTGTTCAGCCAGCCACTGATAAAAACCCCGCCAGGCAGAGAGCTTGCGGGCAATGGAGCGGGGATTCATTCCTGACGCGTGCAGCCTGGAAACAAAACGGCGTATCTGGTGATGTGTCAGCTTCCCCAGCGGGATATCCTCTGACATCTTCTGGAGCTGGAAGAGATCCCGCCGGTAATTATCCACCGTATGGCCTGACAATTTTCGTTGTGTCAGCAGGCCATCCAGATAGGCATTGATAGCTGCCTCATCTGTCTGGAATACCTGACGGGCGGGCATACGGGTTTCAACCAATAAGACACATCAGGGCTGCGCTTGCCGTCTGGGAAATTTCAGACAGAAAATCCGTCGCCATATCGGCACGGAAACGGGCGGCATCGGGCGAACCAAGAACCAGCAGTCCAAAGGTGCCGGTTTCTGTTTTGAGTGGAATCAGGGCAATGGATTCAATAAAAACCGATTCGCCAAACCAGTGGCTGGCTTCAAAATCATTGTTTTTTCCGCAGTAAGGCGCCTGCAGGCCCTGGGCAAAAATCCGGATAGCTTCTGATACATCCTGTGTAAACCATTCGTCTGCATACTGTTCATCAATATCCCAGAGCCGGAGCGTTGCCTGCGGAATGGAGAAAATGGTCTGTAATTCTGAAACCAGCGTTTTTGCACGGTCTGACTCCTGCTGTACTTTCAGGATAGCGCGTGTCCATTCCTGAATGCGGTGCATCAGGGTGTCATTATCCCGGGCGATCCGGACGAGCTCAGCAATGCGCAATTCCAGTCCCTTGTTTTTTTCCCGCACGATTTCGATTTGCCGTTCATGCAGCGAAATGGCTTTACCCAGAAGCGGGCTTGTCAGTTGGACATCAGCCAGC
>JAAZED010000071.1 GCA_012512465.1 Oxalobacter sp.
CTAAAAGACTGATTTTACATGACATGCGCCAGCCTGTGCCATTTTCAAAAAGAAAGACAGCGTATGAAAACGTATGCCATTGGCGATATACAGGGGTGTCTGGAGCCGCTTAAGATGCTGATGAAAAAAATTGAACACGATACGCCCGATGCCCGTTATCTTTTTGCCGGCGATCTGGTGAATCGGGGGCCGCATTCGCTTGAAACATTGCGCTTTGTCCGGGATATGGGGGAGATGGCGGTGTCTGTTCTGGGAAACCATGATTTGCATCTTCTGGCTATTGCTGCCGGGGCACGAAAAAAGGAGAGGCTGGGTTCACTCCAGGCCATCTTTGATGCGCCGGATGGTGACGAGCTGATCGACTGGCTGCGCCGCCGCCCGCTGGCGCATGCCGAGAGCGGGATGTTGCTTGTTCATGCGGGCGTGCTTCCCCAGTGGACAGTGGAGCAGACGCTGATGCTGGCAAAAGAAGTCGAGTCGGTATTGCAGGGCCCCGACTGGATGGTTTTCATGCAGGAAATGTATGGCGATCAGCCCGCAACATGGCAGGATGATCTGACCGGGACTGATCGGTTGCGTTGCATTGTGAATGGCCTGACACGCCTGCGTTTTTGCAGTGAAGACGGGGAAATGGAATTCGATGCCAAGGAAGGGTTATCCGAGGCACCGGCCGGTTTTATTCCCTGGTTTGATGTGAAGGCCCGCCAGACGAAAAACGATACCATTATTTTCGGGCACTGGTCGGCACTGGGATTGCTGCTGCGTCCCGATCTGATGGCACTGGATACGGGATGCGTCTGGGGGCGGCAGCTTACGGCGGTGCGTCTTGATGACCGGGCGCTGTATCAGGTGGATTGCCAGGGCCTTTGTACGCCGGATGTTTTTTGAGTTCTGTCTGGATGACCTCATGCGCTTGCTGTGAAAGCACCCTGCGCTGCATGCCGGCAGATTCAATAACAGGCAGGATAGTCAGTTCAGCCCGGATGGTGTCGGTGTTTAATACGCGCATGATGTTGTCAACCAGGGACAGCTTGGTTTCTGACTCAATGGAAGGGTGGAAATGATCGTTTTCATCCACGTAATGCAAAACACATGGCTGAACCGGTGCGCCGGCTTCAATGGCGGCCTCAAAAAGATTGGAATGAAAAGGAAGCAGCCGGTTCTGGCTGCCGCCGGATGTGCCTTCCGGGAAAAAAACAAAATATTCCCCCTGGTGCAGATGAGTAACCAGGGCTCGAAACGTATTCCGAAGGTCCCGGGCATTGTTGCGTTTCAGGTAAACGGTGCCGGCTCGGGTTGCCAGCCATCCGATCAGCGGCCATGAGCGGATGGAGTCCTTGGCGATAAAGCGGCTGGGCTGTGCCGTATTGATCAGGAAAATATCCAGCCATGAGAGGTGGTTTGAAACAATCAGGGCATGCGGCGCCAGCAGGTGCTCATTGATAACGGTAATCTGAATGCCGATGATCCGGAAAAGTTTTCTGGACCAGTTCTGGATATATTCCCGCTGTTTTTCAGGTGTCCATGACGGGTAACGGAAAATACCGGTCAGTACTGCCGAAAAGGCATGCAGCAGCATTTTCAGAATACGGAAATAGGCTTTCATGTCAGTTGCTGTCAGCCGGTGATACTTTCATAGGCGATCCGGCCTTCCACAATCGTCATTTTCACCTGTCCTGTGACTTCTTTTCCTTCATAGGGCGTATGTTTGCCCTGGCTGGCAAATGCGGACGGCTTTACGATCCATTTGACAGCCGGATCGAAAAGGCAGATATCAGCAACGTAATCCGGTGTGAGTTGTCCGCATTGCAGTTGAAGGATACGGGCCGGATCGCTGGTTATTTTGGCAATTGCTCGTGAGAGTGCATCGGGTGAATTTGCTGTGTGCTCTTCTGCCCATTTGAGTGTCAGAGGCAAGAGCAGTTCAAGTCCGGTCGCTCCAGGGGTTGCCTCGCCAAATGGCAGCATTTTTTCATCATCATCCACCGGGGTATGATCCGAGCAGATGGCATCAATCGTGCCATCCAACAGGCCAAGCGAAATCGCATCACGGTCTTCCCGTGAGCGAAATGGCGGTAGCATGCGGGCGTTGGAGTCGAAAAAATCAATATTGTCTTCTGTGAGGTGAACGTGATGTGCACCGACATCACACGTAATCGATAGCCCCTCTTTTTTGGCTTCACGGACCAGTTCAATCCCTTTGGCTGTGGAGAGGCGGCACAGATGCAGACGAACGCCTGTCTGGCGAACCAGCTCAAACAACATATAAAGTGCAATCGTTTCGGCAATGGAAGGAACACCAGACAGCCCCAACCTTGCCGCAACCGGTCCTGCATGCGCGATGCCTGAGCGTCCCAGCCAGGCATCCTGCGGTCTTAACCACACGCAATAGTCATAGGTCTTTGCGTATTGCAGGGCGCGCATCAGCATTTCCGTATTACGGACGGGTTCGGCTGCCTGTGAAAAGCCGATACAGCCGGATTCCCTCAGCTCCGCCATTTCGGTAAGGGATTCGCCTTTCAAGCCAACCGTCAGTGCGCCCAGTGGATAAACATGCGCCTGATAGAGCGATTTTGCCCGGTATTTCAGCATTTCAACAAGACCGGGCTCATCCAGAACCGGATCAGTATCCGGCGGGCAGACCAGGCTGGTGACACCGCCATGCATGGCGGCATTCATCTCAGACTCAAGGGTTGCCTTGTATTCATATCCAGGTTCACGCAAACGGGCGGACAAATCGACAAAACCGGGTGAAACGATGAGTCCGCTGGCGTCAATGATGCGATCCGGCGTAAAGTCGGCCCGGGATTGGCCGGGTTCTGTCACCGCCAGTATGTTGCCATCGGCGATGAAGATCTCCTTTTCGCCGTCTACCCCATTGGCCGGATCAATCAGGCGTCCGTTTTGAATGTGCAGTTTCATGTAATGTGTCCCTGGAATCGCTCTTTATCTCTCAACTGATCAAAACCTGCCGGTGTTCAATTTCCTGCCAGGATGCTCATGACCGCCATTCGTACCGCGATACCGTATGTCACCTGGGAGAGAATGACCGCCTGGCTGCCATCAGCCACTGCCGAGTCAATTTCCACCCCCCGGTTCATCGGGCCGGGATGCATGACAATCGCATCGGGTTTGGCCATTGCCAGCCGTTCAACCGTCAGGCCGTAATTTTTGAAGAATTCCTGTGCAGAGGGCAGCAGGGCACCGTTCATCCGCTCGTTTTGCAGGCGCAGCATGATGATGACATCAACATCTTTCAGGCCTTGGGCCATATCCGTGTACAAACGGATGCCCATTTCCTCCATATGGGAGGAGACCAGGGTTCTCGGGCCAATCACGCGGACTTCAGGCACCCCCAGTATTTTCAACGCATGGATGTCAGAGCGGGCAACCCGGCTGTGCAATACATCACCAACGATAGCCACGGTGAGATTGGAAAAATCCTGCTTGTAGTGGCGGATCGTAAACATGTCCAAAAGCCCCTGTGTCGGGTGCGCATGCCGTCCATCACCGGCGTTGACGACATGGATATAGCGCTGCTTGTGTGCGTTCAGATGCTGGGCAATCAAAAAAGGCGCGCCTGACTGGGCGTGTCTGACAACAAACATGTCAGCGTGCATGGCCCTCAGGTTATCGATGGTGTCTAACAGGGACTCTCCCTTGCTGGCACTGGACGCATCAATATTCAGATTGATGACATCTGCCGAGAGGCGTTTTGCTGCGATTTCAAAGGTGGTGCGTGTCCGTGTGGAATTCTCGAAAAAGAGGTTAAAGACACTTTTCCCGCGCATCAGGGGCACCTTTTTGACTTCCCTGTCTGAAATGCTCAGAAAAGAAGCCGCAGTATCCAGAATATGGGTCAGCACTTCACACGGAAGTCCTTCTATGGTCAGCAGATGCTGTAACTCACCGTGCTGGTTTAGCTGAGGATTAGGCATGTTCTACCGTCAGTGAAAAGATATTGTCATCAGTCCGGTGCAGTTCCAGCACCTGGTTTTTGGGAATGGATACTGTCAGGGCAACAAAATTGGCGGCAATCGGCAATTCCCTGTCGCCTCTGTCGATCAGGGCGGCCAGCAGGATTTTTCCCGGGCGGCCATAGTCAAACAATTCATTGATGGCAGCGCGGGTCGTCCTGCCGGTATACAGCACATCGTCGATCAATAAAATGGTCGCCCCTCCCACATCGAAAGGGATCTGGGTGGGTTTTACCGCAGCAGGCAGGCCTTTCTGTGCGTAATCATCCCGGTAAAAGGAGACGTCGATAAAGCCGGGAGGATTTTCCAGCTTCAGGTCTTTTGCCATACGCTCAGCAATCCAGGCGCCACCGGAATGAATGCCTACCAGCGCCAGATTGGGCTCGTCAATGAGTTCAGCCTGTATTTGCTGCAAGAGTGTTTGATACAGGGCTTCTGCATCAGGATTGTCAAGAGGTGGATTCATCAAAGTATTGTTGCAAAATAAGGGCGGCAGCATGCGCGTCATCTGCCTGACCCTGTTTAAAATTCAAAATACATGAAGAAAAACGCTCGTCAACCAGCACAGTACCAAGACCGAAGCGTCCGTGCAACTGGTTGGCGAAACGGCGGCAGCGTTTTGTCATGTCATGTTCTTTCCCATCCGCATGAAAAGGCAGCCCGATAACAAGGCTGGCCGGTTGCCATTCCATGATGAGGGATTCTATCGCATTAAAGCGGCCGGTATTGGATTCTTCATGAATAATTGTCAGCGGCCGGGCCTTTTTCAACAGCGTATTGCCTACCGCCACACCGATGCGTTTGAGACCAAAGTCAAATGCGAGTATGACGTCTTCCATTTCAGGATCGGGCTGCGTTAAAAATCCAGGTAAAAGTTACGCATGGCCGCCTTGCGGTACCAGCATAAGCGGATCAATTCCCAACAGTTTCATGGCGGCAACATAACGCTCGCCAATGGGCATGTCAAAAATGACATCAGGGTCTGCCGCTACGGTCAGCCAGCCATTGCGGCCGATTTCCTCTTCCAGTTGCCCCGGACTCCACCCGGCATAGCCGATACTGACTAAAACCCGCTCAGGGCCTGAGCCGGAAGCCAGCGCTTCCAGCACATCACGCGATGTGGTAAAGGCAATCTCATTGGTAATTTGCAGCATGGATGAAAATTTGCCTTTAGGCGAGTGCAGAACAAAGCCCCGATCATCCTGTACCGGGCCGCCGAACATGACCGGTCTGCCCATCAGGGCATGTATTTCCAGTTTCAGATCCAGGCGCTCCAGCAGGCTGTCAATCGTGATTTCTGTGGGCTTGTTGATCACAATACCCAGCGCGCCGCGCTCGTTGTGCTCACATAAATAAACCACCGTGCCGCCAAAAACCGGATCATGCATTGACGGCATTGCAATCAGAAAATGATTCGAGAGATCCATGGTATTCATGTTCCTGGTTTCAGGGTAAAAGCAGGGAAAGAAACAGGTGCCTCCCTGCATAAATAAAATCCATGCCTTCATTGTATCAGCCTTGCTCCCAATTCTCTTCATACGGAGCACACAAACCGTTTTTCGGCGCAATGTTTTGGAAACGCTGCTTAAATGGCTTTGTGAGCGAATTGCTGCGTTACGCGGTGCTCGCAACCTTCGCCTATCTTTAAGATATGTCTTGGTTGCTGCGCTCCGGGCGCCTTGCACTTCATCTCCCAAAATCATTTAATCAGCGTTTCCTTAATAATTTTTCATTCCTGCACAGACCAAACCAAGGTAAAATGGCGGCAGTTATGACAGTTGGTCTTCTTATCGGGGCTGGCTGGCGTGATAAAAAACCACCTTTACTTGCAATCGATATGAGTATCAAATCTGATAGATGGATTCGGCAGATGGCCGAAGAACACGGCATGATTGAGCCGTTTGAAAAAGGGCAGATCAGGACATTGAACGATCAGAGAATCGTCTCTTACGGCCTGTCTTCCTATGGTTATGATATCCGGTGTGCTGATGAGTTCAAGGTTTTTACCAATATCAACAGCACTATTGTCGATCCGAAAAATTTTGATGAAAACTCGTTTGTCGATATTAAAAACGATGTCTGCATTATTCCGCCCAATTCCTTTGCGCTGGCACGAACGGTCGAATATTTCCGTATTCCGCGAAATGTGCTGACCATCTGCCTTGGCAAATCCACTTATGCGCGATGCGGCATTATTGTGAATGTCACACCTTTCGAGCCGGAATGGGAAGGGTATGTCACGCTTGAGTTCTCAAACACAACACCGCTGCCAGCCAAGATTTATGCCTGGGAGGGGTGTGCACAGGTCCTGTTTCTGGAAAGTGATGAAGTCTGTGAGGTTTCCTACAAGGATCGTGGCGGCAAATATCAGGGGCAGGTGGGCGTGACGCTGCCCAAGACCTGATGGTTGCGGTATCTGTTTGAGTCGGGTGGCGTAAAATGGAGTGAAAGTATCCGGGTTTCCTCGTTAGAATAAATTATGCCAATTCTCTACCTGCGCAGACTCACGGGACTGGAGCGCAGTCTCAGAGCTGATATCCATTTGGGGTTATCACTGGCTTTTATTGCCGGCGCCATCAATGCAGGTGGATTTGTTGTTGTCAATCAGTACACATCCCATATGACGGGTGTTGTTTCATTCATGGCGGATGGGCTGGTTTTAGGCGATTTGCGATTGGCGCTTGCGGCACTCGGTTCCTTACTCTGTTTTATTTTTGGCGCAACCTGTACCGAGTTGCTGGTGAACTGGGCGCGGGGCAGGCGGCTGCAGAGCGAATATGCCATCCCCCTCATACTGGAGGCGATCCTGCTTCTGGTTTTCAGCTTTGTCGGCCAGAAACTCCATGAGCACATGGGACTCTTTGTTTCCTTTACCGTCATGCTGCTTTGCTTTCTGATGGGGTTGCAAAACGCGATTATTACGCGTATTTCCAATGCGGTTATCCGGACAACCCATGTCACCGGTATTGTGACGGATATCGGTATGGAATTCGGCAAGATGCTTTTCTGGAACCGGGGTGTTGGAAAAGAAGATGAAACCTATGTCCGTGCCAACCGGGGCAAACTGATTTTGCTCATCAATCTGCTTGTCATGTTTTTCCTGGGGGGCGTTACCGGCGCGCTCGGTTTTCAGTTTATCGGATACATCACCACCATTTTTATTTCGGCAGCACTTTTTCTGCTTGCCATCATACCGGTCATTGATGATTTCTGCCTGCGCTGGAAAAAGAGATGAACCGTTCCGATGAGGGACAGCGCCTGACTGGATAGCCTGCTTTATGTCATATTTCCAAAAAAAATCCGCTTCTGTTTTTGAATGGCCGCTTCGGGTTTATATCGAAGATACGGATATGGGCGGGGTCGTCTTTTATGCCAATTACCTGAAGTTTTTCGAACGTGCCCGAACA
>JAAZED010000072.1 GCA_012512465.1 Oxalobacter sp.
GATCATTGGCTTGTGCGATATCGCCGACGCTCAATCTGCTGATTGCGTCAAGGGTGTTGCAGGGCATTGGCGGTGCCATTTTGGTGCCGGTGGGAAGACTCAGTATCCTGCGTGCCTACCCGCGTGACCAGCTTGTCCGGATTTTGAGTTTTATTACGATCCCCGGCCTGCTGGGGCCGCTGGTCGGGCCGACACTGGGTGGTTTTCTGGTGGATTATGCCAGCTGGCACTGGATTTTCCTGATCAATCTGCCGGTCGGGATTCTTGGTGTCATCTGCGCGCTTCGTTATATGCCGAATATCCCGCGGGCAGGTGCGCTCAATCCCTTTGATAAATTCGGCTTTCTCTTTTTCAGCACCTTCATGCTGACACTGACAATCGCGCTGGAAGGCATAGGGGAGCACAGTACGGCTTATACCAAACTGGTTCTGCTTTTGGTGACAGGGTTCGTCAGCCTGGCGGTGTATTGCTTTTATGCGCGCCGTTCGGAGAATCCGCTTTTCAGCCCTGATCTTTTCCGGGTCCGTAATTTTTCTGTCGGTATTGCAGGCAATCTCTTTGCCCGCCTGGGCACGGGAGCCATGCCCTTTCTGACGCCATTGCTTTTGCAGGTCAGCCTGGGGTTTACGCCCTTAAAGGCAGGCATGACCATGATACCCATGACACTCGGGGCGATGATTGCCAAGAGTGTGGTAACCCTACTGGTAAACCATCTGGGTTATCGCCTGCTGCTCTCCATCAATACCGTATTGCTGGGTATCATGATCGGAGGATTTTCCCTGATCAGCAAGGAGATGCCGTACCCGGTGATCCTGCTGATTTTTACGGTATTCGGCATGATTAATTCCATGCAGTTTTCCGCCATGAATACCATCACGCTTTTAGACCTGAGCGATGAACAGGCCAGCAGCGGTAACAGCCTGCTGTCTGTCATCATGCAATTGTCGATGAGTATGGGGGTTGCCATTGCTGCCGCCATTCTTGGTGAATTTTCAGGTATCCGTTCTTTCTCGGCGACAGGCGATCTGGCTAGCGCATTCAGAAACACCTACCTGTGTCTGGGGTTCATGGCCATTCTTTCTGCCCTGATTTTCTATCACGTTACTCCTTCGGCCGGTAAAAAAGGAACGAAAAAAAACGTGTATCAACAGGAAAAGAAAATGGAGCATTGAGCGCTTTTCCTTTTGACGCTACGAAATACAGCATATAATTCCTAAAGAGATTTCCTGTGCAGTGTCCGTCTGCAGGCTGATTTTAGCGGTTGGCATAATACAAGCCTGATGGACTGTTTTTTGAGGTGGCAGATGAAACCCATGCAATTGCTGGTCATCGGTGGTGTTGCCGGAGGCCTTTCTTTCGCAACACGTGCAAGACGTCTTAACGAAGAGGCCGAAATTACGGTCCTGGAAAGGGGGCCTGATATCTCCTTTGCCAATTGCGGACTTCCCTATCATATCGGCGGTGAAATACCCAACAGGCAGTCTCTGACCATTCAGACGCCCCAGAGCCTGAAGGACATGTTCCGCCTGAATGTGCGTATCAATTGCAACGCGCTCCAGATTGACCGTGAAAAAAAACGGGTACTTGTCGTTGACCGTATCAGCAATGAACAGGAGTGGATTGCCTACGACAAGCTCATGCTCGCGCCGGGCGCCCGCCCCGCAATGCCGGACATACCGGGTATCGATGATCCTGCTGTCTTTACCCTGCGCAATCTGCAGGATATGGATCGTATTATTGCCATTGCCAGGCCTGATATGCGCGCTGTTGTCGTGGGAGGCGGTTATGTCGGGCTGGAACTGTTAGAGCAATTGCACAAAAAGGGCCTTAAAACCTCGCTGGTGCACCTGCATTCCCATGTGCTTCACCAGTTTGACAGCCAGGTTATCCAGCCACTGCAAAATGAGCTGAAAGCCAATGGGGTACAAACGTATTTCAATAATCATTTCACCTCCTTTTCCAGAGAGGGGGAGGTACTGAAGTGCCAGCTTGCCAGAGGAGATGTTGTCGAGACCGACATGGTGATTTTTTCCATCGGTGTACGCCCTGAAAGTGATCTGGCAAGAGAGGCTGGCCTCGTGCTGAGCGAAGCCGGTCATGTGGTGGTCAATCAATTCATGCAGACCTCGGATCCGGACATTTATGCGGCGGGGGACGTTGTACAGACCCGTGAGCGCCATTACGGACAGCGGGTTGCCATTGCCCTGGCAGGCCCGGCGAACCGGCAGGGACGCGTGGCGGCGGATCATATTTTCCAGGAGATATTTGCACAGCCTTATCCCGGGAGCATCGGCACCAGCATTGTGCGTCTTTTTGGCATGGTGGCAGCCGGAACCGGCTGGACAGAGCAGGCCTTAATCGAAAGCGGCCGCAGCTACAACACGGTTACCGTGCACGAACACCAGCATGCCAGCTATTATCCCGGCGCCGAAATGATTACGTTAAAGCTGATCTGGGAGCCGGAGTCCGGGAAGATATTAGGTGCCCAGGCAACGGGAAAAGACGGGGTGGATAAGCGTATTGATGTGCTGGCAACAGCCATTATCGGGCGCATGACCATCGACGATCTCTGTCATCTTGAGCTGGCTTATGCGCCGCCTTTCGGCACGGCGCGCGATATCATCAATATTGCCGGTTTTGCGGCGACCAATATGCGGGATGGCTTGATCAGGCTGATTCACACTATTCCGGATGATCCCGCAGTGCAGCTTTTAGATGTGCGTTCGCGACAACTGGTTGAAAGAAGCCCTGTTGAGGGGGCGATTCACATTCCTTTCCCCGCCCTGAGAAAAAATCTGGGCAAGCTGGACAAAAACAAGCCCGTCATCGTTATCTGCCAGTTGGGCAGGACGAGTTATTTTGCTTCACGTATCCTGTCGCAGAACGGTTTTCATGCAGCGAGCCTCACAGGAGGTATCAGGGGGTTGGGGCATACAGAAAAAAGCGGGGTATATACGCCTTGTACAACCTGTTCTTCGATTTAGCCTGCTGACAGCAGCAGGACGAAGGCGTGAAGCGTAACACCGATGATGCCGCCGACCAGTGTGCCGTTTATCCGGATGAATTGAAGGTCTCTGCCTACGGTCAGTTCCAGTTCACGCACGAGCGATTTGTCATCCCACTGGACGATCGTGCTGACAATATGCTGGCTAACGGACGTGCGCAGTTCTTCTGACAGATTGCTGGTGATTTTAATGAGATGTTCATTGATGGAATCACACAAGTCAGGATTATCCAGTACCCAGCGGCCAAAATGACGGAAAGTGTGGGACAGACGCACCTGCATGCGCGATTCGCTTTTCCCGGCATCCTTTTGCAGCCACTGGCGCAACTGCACCCAGAGGGTTTCAAAATAATCAGCGACAACAGGTGTTGTCAGCAGTTGCTGTTTCCAGTTTTCCACGCGCCGGTGATAGCCCGGATCATTTTTCATGCTGCTGATGAAATTTTCGACAACCGCATCAAATTGTTTGCGTCTCGGGTGAGACGGGTTCTTCCCGATATCATGCAGCCAGTTCTGCATACTTTCCACAAGCGTTGCTGACAGCCGCATACCGAATTCTTCCGTATCCATGACAATCCCCAGCATGGCCAACAGCTTGGGATGTTCGCGCCGGGATACTTCAATGATAATGCTGGCAACATGGCGTTGTGTTGACGGCTCGTCAAGCACGGTTGAGAGTCTTCTCAGTCCTTCATTCAACAATGCCTGATGCTGGTCATTCTGTGTCAGGACATCGAGCAACTGGCCAATGAGACTACCCAGGTCTGCCTGCTGAAGCCGTTTGTAGATGGTGTTGCGCAGGATGCGGCCAACACGCTGGTCGTCAATGAAAGCCAGTGCGCCAACAAGGACCAGGATCACCTGGCGGGACAACATATCGGCCTTGTCCCGTGATGACAGCCATGCGCCAATACGCTGTGCAGGATGAAATGCACGCATTCTTTCCATCAGGATGGTCGAACTCAGAAAGTTGTTCCGGATGAAAACAGCAAGGCTTTCTGCAATACGTTCCTTGTTTTCGGGGATGATGGCTGTCCGGGGAATCGGGAGTTTGAGCGGATGCCTGAAAAGCGCAACAACGGCAAACCAGTCGGCCAGTGCGCCAATCAGTGCGGCTTCGGAAAAGGCCGTGACCCAGTGCCATATCCCACGCCCTGCCTGCAGACGTGAATAAACCAGGACAGCAGCCATCAGGAGCATCAGTCCTGTGGCAATCAGCTTCATGCGGTCAAGCTGCTGCTTTCGGGATAAATTTTTCATTGGTCTAGGCATTCAGGTCCGGTTTGTTACTGATCAACTCGTCGACACCCTGCTCAATCAGCTCGTAGGTTTTCATGAAAAATTCAATACTCCGGTTGAATGGATCAGCAATATCATACCTTCCATACTCTCCCAGGCGCATCACTTTTCCCTGTGCCTCGGGAAAACGTGACTCAACAGTGCGTGTCTGCTGTTCTTCCATTGTCAGTATCAGATTGGCTTGCTCGATCATTTCCCTGGTCAGGTTGCGTGCGCGGTGTGACGTGATA
>JAAZED010000073.1 GCA_012512465.1 Oxalobacter sp.
CTTTGGTGTTGTCTCTGACCGCGACCTCCTGAAAGCCATCAGCCCCAACCTGGGTACCATGGTTGTGACCTACCGGGATCTGGCTACCCTGAACAAACGGGTTCACCAGATCATGACCCGCAAACCCATCACGCTCAAGCCGGACAATTCCATCAGCGACGCCGCTGCACTCTTTAATACCCACCGTATTTCCTGTATCCCCGTCGTTAATGACGAATTCCAGCCCGTAGGCATTGTCAGTTGGCGGGATCTGGTTAAAACCATGCTGCCAAAACCGGAACTCTGACCGGTATCAGTGCAGGAAAAATGAATACAGGCCGAGTGCTGTCCCAACTGCCGTCAGAATAATGATGCACCACGCCAGGCTGATGGCGTGGGCGTTGTTTAACTATCCGGCAAGGTTCCACCGGGATTTCAGATGGCTACGATGTGGGCGGGTCAGAATCTCCCATGATGTGCACAGGCCAATGCAATTGGCCAAAAAAGCGCCCACACCATAAAGACGGTTTCCTGTCATGCCGGCTCTTTCGACCTTTTGCAGTCCGGAATACAGTAGCCATAGAGTGCCAGCGTGTGATCCACCATTTCAAAACCATATTTTCTCGCAACCGCATGCTGGCGCTTTTCTATCTGGTCATCATGAAACTCCTCCACCCGGCCACAGTTTAAGCAAACGATATGATCATGATGGGTTCCCTCATTGAGTTCATACACTGCCTTGCCGGTTTCAAAGAAATTACGGGTTAACAACCCGGCCTGCTCAAACTGAGCCAACACCCGATAGACCGTAGCCAGGCCGATTTCCAGGTTGTCAGTAATGAGAAGACGATAGACATCTTCAGCACTCAGGTGTCGTACCGGATTCTGCTGAAAAATTTCCAGAATCTTCAGTCGGGGCTGGGTGGCCTTGAGTCCGCTTGCCTTGAGTTCAGCCGAATTATTGTTGTCTACAGGATTTTTACTCATCATGAAATTCACTTAAAAGCATAAAATTCTTCCTATTTTTCCCATCTGCTTTATCATATAGTGTTTGTTTGTCCAGCTCAATGAATTGCAACAAGGAATAAATCGCACAATGCACACAACATTGTCTTCAAAATGGCACTGGCCGACCCTCATTATGATGGTCATTTTACTTGCCGGCTGTGGTGTCACGACAAAAAAAACCTTCCTTGGAGAGCCTGTTCAAAAAACTGTCAATAATGCAGTGCCTGTTTCATCCGATGAATCCAGGCAGACTGCTTCAGATGAGCTTTCCCGTAATCCGGCGCTGAATTCAGCCGAAGCAACCGGTGTGCAGAAACTCCTGAACATCATCACGCCTTACCGTATCAATATCCAGCAGGGCAACTTCGTCTCACAGGAAATGCTGGCACGTATCCAGCCGGGCATGACAAAAGAGCAGGTTCGTTTTGCACTGGGGACACCGCTTCTGACAGACCTTTTTCACTCTGCCCGCTGGGACTATCTTTTCCGGCTGCAAAAACCCAATGGCCAGATAACCAATAACCGCGTCATCATTTATTTTGAGGACAATCGCGTCGCACGCATTGTCAATGACCCGCTGCCGGAAGAAACCCAGTATCTTGAAACCATTGCCGGACCGGCGCCGAAAAAGAAAGTGAAAGACAGCGAGAAGAAAGCCGCTGCTGATACAGACAAACCCCAAGAGTCCAGGCAAACAGACACGCCTGTATCAGATGAGACACCTTCTGTAACCGATACGTCCGAAGCCACAACGGAAGCCGTGGAACATTCATCCACCTCACCGGAAACGGATCGTCCGGTTCCTGCCGTGACCGATACGCAAGAAACGGCGCCATCAACAACAGAAACCGTCATCACCACCCCGGGCGAAACCTACCGTTCTGCCCCAGCGGTGACAAGCACGCCTGAAACCGCGCCATCCCGTATAGAACC
>JAAZED010000074.1 GCA_012512465.1 Oxalobacter sp.
ACTGCTCTTTCCATAGTTGCTCCAATTCACGCCGGAGTGGTGGAATTGGTAGACGCAGTGGACTCAAAATCCACCGGGGGCAACCCCTTGGGAGTTCGAGTCTCCCCTCCGGCACCAGAAAAAACAAGCGGTTACATAAGTAGCCGCTTTTTTTGTGCCCAAGTTTGTACACCTACTGTACACCTATTTTTTCAGAGGCAAAAGAGAAGGAATCAAAGACGCGGCCTGTTGCTGTGCGCCTGGGATAGCGTGAGCATAAACTGTAGCCGTTGTATGTGGGGAAGAATGGCCAAGCTGGGCAGAGACAGCAGGAAGATCAGCGCCAGCAGCCAACATTTCAGAAGCAGAAACATGCCGCACATCATAAAAACGTATTCCGGAAAGGCCAGCATCGGCCACAGCCTTGCGCCAGGCATCTTGATAACACAAAACACGCCGCCCGGCGCGGTGACATACCCAGGGGATGCCAGCGGCCATATCCGCTTTATAGCGAGGAAGTGCTTGATCAATATACCAAACAGGGGGCACTACGCGCTTGACTGCACCACTCTTGCCCTGGCGATATTGCACCACGCCAAGCCGCCAGTTGAAAGCGTCCCAGGTTAAAGAAAAAAGCTCGACAATCCCAGGACGCATGGCCAGCGCGTATGTGGTCAGAATGGCCCAGGATAACCAGTCTGGCGCAACAGATATGATACGCTGAACATCGGCCAGGGTAGTGGAAATGATCTTGCGTGGAGCTTTGAGCCGTCGAAAGTCACGCCAGGGATTGCGTGGAATAAGTTGTTCTTCAACGCCCCAGGCAAGAATTGCATGAATGTACGATTGGTGCTTGTTGATAGTTGTATTGGAAAGCTGGCGGGATCGCATGATTTCCCGCATTGCCTCAAGGTCAATACGGGTCAGGGAATCGGCATATTTATCCCGAAGAAATTCACCAAGGCCCGCAATATGCTGACCGTTTTGTTCATGGCCTGCTAAAAAATAAATGACATTGCGCTTGGTTTTAGCGTGAACCTGGTTGGAGCGGTAAAACAAAACAACAAGTTCACCCAGGGTCAGGCGGGTTGAATCAGAACAGGCACACGCCAGGCGTTCCCGATCAAAAGCAAGGGCTTCTTCCTTGGTCTTGAAATACCTGTAATGTTTACGGCTGTCCTCATACCATGAACAACGCCAGCAATTACGGGCTTTGTAGAAATAAACAGACATCAAAGACCACAGGCCACACGCATTGCCGCAGCAGATAAAGGCTTACGCTTGCGTTCTTCCTTGGCATCAATCCCCAGCAAAGAAAAAATGCGCCGGTCAAGCTCTCTGACCTCTGCTTCCTTGTTCTGACGTTCACGAAGAAGAACGGCTAATTCTGTAAAGCGATCTGAAACTTCTATCATGCTGCATCCATTTCTGGAACTGTATGAAAATTTCCACAGGGCCTGAAATAATAGCCTTGACGCTGTAAAACTTCGTCAACGCATAAAGAAAAATCAGCATCATCATATATGTCTGACTCCCTGACCTGAGAAAGAAAGTCATTAAGCAGGCGTTTACGCTCAAAAGATATAGGTGATTGAGGAGAACGAACTTTAAAAACAGCCGCCCCATTTGTAATGGAAGAGATAAGAGCAGCCAAAGCAGCAGACATTTTCAAGGCGCAGGCTCGTTCAAATTCCTCTGGCCGTTTATCAACGTAATGTTTTTTAAAATCTTCAGTAAAATGCTACATCAAATAATCAAATTCAGGAACAAAAGAGCAGCGGGATTTATTAGAATCATCAAGAATTTTAATATTCCACAGTTCAAAAA
>JAAZED010000075.1 GCA_012512465.1 Oxalobacter sp.
GGCATGACGAATTTGAAGGTATCCGCTTTCAGAGCCGGATTTTTTTCAAATTTCGTAAACTTGATCAATGAAAGCTGTCCCATGGCATCATGCAGTTCCATGGCGACAGGCACATTGTTTTGCATGCCGATGTTGATACGCTGAAAGGTGTTTTCCTTGTCTTTTGGCGTTGCCTCCATCCATTCCAATCCGTCACGCGTTCCGTTTTCTGCCAGCCTGAAGTTCTTCTCAATGTCGGTGCTGCCAAAAAGGATGGCTGCCGGGCTTGCGCCCAGTGCAGATCCGAGCTTTTTGGTGGTGACCTGATTCAAGTCCTTGTCATAGATGTAAAGTGTCTTTCCATCAGCCTGGAGAACCTGTTCATAAGGTTTTTTATAGGTCCAGATGAATTTCCCCGGTTTGGAAAAGAGAAATGTTCCCATAGCTGGCGTACCCATGCGCAGCTTTCCTTCGGCTTCCTGCTTGACCTGAACCTGTGCAAATTCGCCGCGGGCTGATTTTGTGTTGGCCAGGAAGTTTTTGAACTGTTCAATGCCGGATGCACCGGCCAGGAGCGGAAAGCTGATGAATGCAGCAAGCACAGCGAATTGCTTCAATCGGGAAAGTCTCATTGTTTGATTTTTTTTCATGGTGTTATGCCCTGTTTTCCGTGGTTAATCCTGAGGTTGTACGGGAACAAGGATCTCCCGGTTGCCATTGCTTTGCATGGGGGATACGACGCCGCTTTGTTCCATTTGTTCAAGAAGACGTGCCGCCCGGTTGTAACCGATGCGCAGGTGACGCTGAACCAGGGAAATCGATGCCCTGCGGTTTTTGAGCACGACGGCAACCGCCTGGTCGTAAAGGGCATCCGACTCACCGCCGCCTTCACCAAACGCGGCCACATTGTTGTCTTCCAATGTACCGCCTTCCAGTATGCCTTCGACATAATCCGGCTCACCATGTTCCCTCAGGTGATTGACAACACGCTGGACTTCTTCATCCGAAACAAATGCACCATGCGCACGGATCGGCAGTCCAGTGCCCGGTGGCAGGTAAAGCATGTCACCCAGGCCCAGCAGTGCCTCTGCGCCCATCTGGTCCAAAATGGTCCGGGAATCGATTTTGCTGCTGACCTGAAAAGCAATACGGGTCGGGATGTTGGCCTTGATCAGGCCGGTAATCACGTCAACAGATGGCCGCTGGGTTGCCAGGATAAGGTGGATACCTGCGGCGCGGGCTTTCTGGGCGATGCGTGCAATGAGTTCTTCCACCTTCTTGCCGACAACCATCATCAGGTCTGCCAGCTCATCAATGATGATGACGATATTCGGGAGGCTTTCCAGCGGCTCAGGGTTGTCCGGCGTGAGGGAGAAGGGGTTGGTAATGGGTTCGTTGCGCTTTTTGGATTCGGCAATACGATTGTTAAAACCGGAAAGATTGCGTACCCCCACATGGGACATGAGCCGGTACCGGCGTTCCATCTCAGCAACAGCCCAGTTGAGCGCATGGCCGGCCTGGCGCATGTCGGTAACGACAGGGGCCAGCAGGTGCGGGATGCCCTCGTAAATAGAGAGTTCCAGCATTTTGGGGTCAATCAGGATCAGGCGTACCTGGCTGGGATCGGCTTTGTACAGCAGGGAAAGGATCGTTGCATTGATGGCAACGGATTTACCGGAGCCTGTCGTGCCTGCCACCAGCAGATGCGGCATGCGCGCCAGATCAGCGACGACCGGGTTGCCTGCAATATCCTTGCCGAGCGCAATGGTCAGGCTGGATGATTCATCACTGTATACCTTGGAGCTGATGATTTCTGTGAGGCGGACAATCTGCCGTTTTGGATTGGGCAACTCCAGTGCCATATAGTTTTTGCCGGGGATGGTTTCGATCACCCGGATGGACACAAGAGAGAGCGCGCGGGCGAGATCGCGCTCCAGATTGACGATGGTGCTGCCTTTGACACCGGTGGCCGGGTCAATTTCATAGCGGGTAACCACCGGGCCGGGATGTGCTGTCACTACCCGTGCGCTGACGCCAAAGTCGGAAAGTTTTTTCTCAATCAGGCGGCTGGTGAATTCGAGCGTCTCAACCGACACCATGTCCTGGGGGGGAGCCGCTTCATCAAGGAGAGACAGGGGCGGAAGCGCCTGGAGTTCCGAGAAAAGCACA
>JAAZED010000076.1 GCA_012512465.1 Oxalobacter sp.
AAACGAAATACAGGATTATATTTCCTGTTGAGATTAATCTGCTGATCCTGATTGAATAATCAGGATCAGCATAAATAAAAACCGCTATTTTCTCACAGATTGGGAATTGGGAAAAAAGTTGTTTGCCAGAAATAAAAATAAGGCAGAGCCAGAAACGCTATAATCATTTTTAATAGTTGTTTGCCAGAAATAAAAATAAAGCAGAGCCAGAAACGCTATAATCATCTTTAATGACAGGGTGTTAGGGTGACTGAAAAAAGATACGGTCATTTTCATGGAATGACTCTGGGATGTTTCCGTTCCAGAATACGTTTTGAGAGGTTACTATGCCGAATCCATTGAACCCCATTTCCGCCGGAACCGTTGAGGATACGGATGAACAGGAAACAGCCGAATGGCTTGATTCACTTGTTTCCGTCATCAGAAATGAAGGTCCCGAACGTGCCCGTTTTCTTATGGAGCGACTTGCCGATCTGGGGCGCAGCGAAGGTATAGCACTGCCTTTTTCCACTACGACGGCTTATATCAATACTATACCACCCCATCTGGAAGCACCTTCCCCCGGCAATATGGAGCTGGAGTCACGCTTGAGGGCATTGATGCGATGGAATGCCATGGCAATGGTCGTCAGGGCAAACAAGGGCAATGACGGGCTGGGCGGTCATATCGCTTCGTATACTTCTGTTGCCACCATGTTTGAGACGGGATTCCATCATTTCTGGCATGCGCCCACTGCCGATCATGAAGGGGATCTGGTTTATTTTCAGGGGCACTCATCACCGGGCGTGTACGCGCGGGCTTTTCTGGAAGGACGCTTGAGCGAGGAACAACTGGCCAATTTCCGCCGGGAAGTAGGGGGGAACGGCCTTTCATCCTATCCACATCCCAAGCTGATGCATGATTTCTGGCAGTTCCCGACGGTTTCGATGGGGCTTGGGCCCATGACGGCGCTGTACCAGGCGCGTTTCATGAAATATCTGCAGGCGCGGGGTATTACCGATACAACCGATCGCAAGGTTTGGGTGTTTTGCGGTGACGGCGAGATGGATGAGCCGGAATCCATGGGAGCCATCGGCATGGCATCACGGGAAAATCTGGATAACCTGATCATGGTGGTCAATTGCAACCTGCAGCGCCTGGATGGCCCTGTCAGGGGAAATGGCAAGATTATCCAGGAGCTTGAGTCGGATTTTCGCGGTGCGGGGTGGAATGTGATCAAGGTGATCTGGGGTTCGGACTGGGATGCGCTTTTGGAGCAGGACCATGACAACGCGCTCAAAGCGATCATGATGAGTACAGTAGACGGGGAATACCAGAATTACACGGTACAGGACGGGGTATATGCCCGGGAGCATTTCTTTGGCAAGGACCCGCGCACGCTTGATATGGTAGCCAATTTGTCCAATGACGAGATCTATCGTCTTTCCCGTGGCGGCCATGATCCGAGAAAGGTGTATGCAGCGTTCAAGGCGGCTTCTGACCACAAGGGACAGCCAACCGTTATTCTCTGCAAAACCGTCAAAGGGTATGGCATGGGGGATGCTGCGGAAGGACTTAACATCGCCCACCAGGTCAAGAAACTGGATGACTATATTATCCGTATGCTGCGTGATCGTGCCGGGGTGCCCATTCCGGATGAAGCGCTTTACGAGGTGCCATTTTACAAGCCGGCTGATGATGCGCCCGAAATGGTTTACCTGAAAGAAAAGCGTAAGGCGCTGGGCGGTTTTTTACCGCAGCGGCGGAGAAAAGCGGATGAATTGTTGCCTGTTCCACCCCTTTCGGCTTTCCAGCCGGTGCTGGAACCTTCTGCGGCTGGCAGGGAAACGTCCAGTACCCAGGCATATGTCCGCATGATCAACCTGCTGTTGCGGGACACGGCGCTGGGCAACCGTATTGTGCCGATCATGGTGGATGAGTCCCGCACCTTTGGCATGGAAGGGCTTTTCCGGCAGATTGGCATTTTCAGCCAGCAGGGGCAGCTGTATGAGCCGGTGGATATCGACCAGGTCATGTACTACCGTGAGGACAAGAGCGGACAGATTCTTCAGGAAGGCATCAGTGAGGCAGGGGGAACGAGTTCATGGATTGCGGCAGCAACCGCCTATTCCACACACAATCGCATCATGATCCCGTTTTATACCTTTTATTCCATGTTCGGTTTCCAGCGCACCGGTGATCTGATCTGGGCCGCAGCCGATTCGATGGCGCGCGGATTTTTGATGGGCGGCACTGCCGGCAGGACGACATTAAACGGGGAAGGGTTGCAGCATGAAGATGGACAAAGCCATGTCATGGCCGCCACCATTCCTTCCTGCCGACCATATGATCCCACCTTTGCCCATGAAGTGGCAGTGATTATCCATGATGGTTTAAAACGCATGGTTCAGCAGCAGGAAGACGTGTTTTATTACATCACGATCATGAATGAGCCCTATCCGCAGCCGGGCTTGAAGCCTGGGCAGGAGGAAGGCATTCTCAAAGGGATGTATCTCTTTGAGGCAGGGGAAAAGGAGACCAGGCACCGGGTGCAGCTTCTGGGGTCAGGTGCGATCCTGCGTGAGGCGCTGGCGGCAGCCGAACTCCTGAAAAATGACTGGAATATCGCAGCGGATGTCTGGTCTGTCCCGTCGTTTACGATGGCCGCGCGGGACGGGCAGGAGGCTGAGCACTGGAACCTGGCGCATCCGGATGAGGAACAGCGTATCCCTTATGTCACACAGTGCCTTGGCGAGACAGCAGGGCCGATCATCGCATCGACAGATTATGTGCGGGCCTTTGCCGAGCAGATTCGTGCCTATATTCCCCCGGATCGCCGTTATACCGTATTGGGAACAGACGGGTTCGGACGCTCCGACACCCGGGCCAATTTGCGTCATTTCTTTGAGGTGGATCGTTATTACATCACGTTGTCGGCATTACAATCCCTTGCGAGAGAGGGGGCGATTTCCGGCTCGACCGTTGCGGCGGCTATCCGGAAATATGCGATTAATGTGAACAAGCCCAATCCGGTATACGAGTAAGTGCACCACAATGGGATATCGGGAAAATTACAACACCAGGCGATGCCTGACTGAAGGGACTGTGTTATGAGTCTGGAAGAAATCAGGGTGCCGGATATCGGCGACTTCAAGGCGGTGGATGTTATTGAAGTCATGGTCAGCGTGGGTGACCGGATCAGGCGTGACCAGTCACTCGTTACGGTCGAATCAGACAAGGCCAGTATGGAAATTCCTTCTCCCCGTGATGGGGTTGTCAGGGAACTGAAGGTCAGTTTGGGAGACAAGGTATCAGAAGGGGCACTGCTCCTGATAATGGAAGTGGATGAGGCATTGGGGCCGGAAAAAGAAGAAAGCCCTGCTGCCCCTTCTGCTGAAAAAATTGAACCGCCGGCAGAAGCGTCACCTCCGCCTGCCTCATCACCTGATCTCTCGACAGAACCTGTGCCAGAAACGGTGAGCGCCTCAGGCGGCGTCGCACATGCCTCTCCTTCTGTCAGGAAGTTTGCGCGTGAATTGGGGGTGGATCTTTCCCGTGTGCGGGGAAGCGGTCCGAAGGCACGCATTCTGCGGGAAGATGTACTGGCTTTTGTCAAATCTTCCCTTGCCGGGGGTGCTTCGCCCGGCGGCGGTTTGGCGGGTTATGCTGATTTTCCGGTATGGCCATCGCTCGATTTCAGTGCATTCGGCCCGACAGAAAAACTCCCCCTGTCGCGGATCAAGCAGATCAGCGGCCCCAATTTGCATCGCAATCTGCTGATGATCCCGCATGTGACACAGTACGAAGATGCGGATGTGACGGAACTGGAAAGCTTCAGGCAATCAGAGAATAAACGGCTTGAGGCAGAGGGTGTCAGGTTGACCATGCTGTCGTTTGTGATAAAGGCTTGTGTGACGGCGCTGAAAAAATATCCCCAGTTCAATGCCGCACTGGATGAAAGGAAAGAAAGCCTGATCCTGAAACGGTACTACAACGTAGGGTTTGCTGCGGATACCCCCCAGGGTCTGATGGTGCCCGTTGTTAAAAATGTGGATCAGAAAGGTATTGCGGAAATCGCCAGGGAGGTGGCGTCACTGGCGGAAAAGGCCAGGCAGGGCCGGCTTGGCCCATCCGGGATGCAGGGCGCCAGTTTTACGATTACTTCCCTGGGCGGGATCGGCGGCACGTATTTTACGCCCTTCATCAATGCGCCGGAGGTGGCCATTATCGGATTGTCACGCATGAGCATGAAGCCCGTATGGGACGGGAGTGAATTTGTTCCGCGTTTGATCCTGCCACTGTCTCTTGCCTACGACCATCGGGCAATCGATGGGGCGGATGGGGCGCGCTTTGCTTCTTATCTGGCAGCGTTGCTTGCCGACATGAAAAAAACCTTGCTCTGACGCCTGTGCGGAATTAGCAGATACTTTTTTCCTATCAGGCAGAATCGAAAGGACGCAGATGAGCCAAAATGAAATCAGTCGGATAGACGGAGAGTGTGACACCCTGGTGCTGGGTGCGGGACCGGGAGGATATACTGCGGCATTCAGGGCCGCGGATCTGGGGCAGAAGGTCATACTGGTTGAGCGCTACGCCGCTTTGGGCGGTGTTTGCCTGAATGTCGGCTGTATTCCCTCAAAAGCGTTTCTTCATGCCGCCAGGGTGATTACCGAAGCCGATGAAATGGCCGGTTTTGGCATCCGGATGGGAAAACCGGTCATTGAAGCGGAAAACCTGCGGACCTGGAAAAACCATGTCGTCAAAAAACTGACTGATGGCCTTGCCTCGCTGGCACGGGCTCGGCAGGTACAGGTGGTGCAGGGCACGGGTTCATTTACCTCACCCCATACGATGACCATACAGACAGCAGAAGGGGAAAAGCGCATCCGCTTCGTTCATGCCATTATTGCTGCCGGCTCTTCTGCGACCCGGATTCCCGGGTTCCCCTACGATCATCCGGCACTGATGGATTCAACCGCTGCGCTGGACCTGCAAAATATTCCGGAAAAGATGCTGGTGATTGGCGGCGGGATCATCGGGCTGGAAATGGCATGTGCCTATGATGCTTTCGGTACCCGGATAACGGTTGTTGAAGCCGCGCCACAGCTGGTCGCATCGGCTGATGCTGATGTGGTTCGTATCCTCCATAACCGCATCAGCCAGCGGTATGAAGCCATTTACCTCAACACCCGCGTAACAGCGCTTGAGCCCAAAGGCGATTTACTGCAGGCAAGGCTGGAAGGTGAGGGGGCGCCAGCAGAACCGCAGAAATTTGACAAGGTACTGGTCGCGGTTGGCAGGCGGCCAAACGGCAGGGCCATAGGCGCGGAAAATGCCGGTGTCCGTATTGATGAGGCAGGCTTTATTCCGGTCGACAGCGAGCAGCGAACCAATATTCCCCATATTTTTGCGATTGGTGACATATGCGGGGAGCCAATGCTTGCGCATAAGGCCAGTGCACAGGGTAAGGTGGCTGCGGAAGTCATTGCCGGAGAAAAAACGGCTTTTGATGTGCAGACGATTCCTTCCGTTGCCTATACAGACCCTGAAATTGCCTGGATGGGCATAACAGAGATCGAGGCGCAATCAAGGGGGATTCCTTATGAAAAATCCGTTTTCCCCTGGTCAGCTTCCGGACGGGCGCTGACCATGGCGCGGGATGATGGCCTGACCAAGCTGATCTGGGACCCGGATACCAAAAAGATCATGGGAGGGGCCATTGCCGGCATGAATGCAGGAGAATTGCTGGCTGAACTGGTGCTTGCGCTGGAGATGGGGGCTGACCTGGAAGATATGGCGTTGACCGTTCATGCGCATCCGACGCTTTCCGAGACCGTCATGCTGGCGGCTGAAGCGGGGCTGGGCAGCATTACGGACCTGTATCTGCCCAGGAAACGAAGCCATTAGGGCATATTAATACGCCTTAGGCTGGCACATAGCCCAAAAGGGAAAGCTCATCGGCTTCAATCCAGCGCCAGTTGCCCTGTGGCAGGCTTTCGTCCAGCACCAAACTGCCAATGGCGCTGCGGTGGAGTTTTTCAACACGATTTCCTGCTGCTGCCACCATTCTCTTGACCTGATGGTACTTCCCCTCCGCAATTGACAGGCTTAGCCGATGCGAGTCAAGTGGCGTACAGGAGAGTGCGGCAACAGGTGATTTTTCACCATGCAGCAAAACACCGGCACAAAGCGCTTCGAACAGTTCCGGTTGCAGGGCATGCCGTACCCGGGCTTCATAGATTTTTGATACCATTTTTTTTGGCGAAATCATCGCATGGATGAATGCGCCATCATCAGAGAAAAAAAGCAGTCCTGTTGTATCCTGGTCCAGCCGTCCGGCACATTGCACCCCCCGCTGTATCAATTGTTCGGGAAGCAGGGAAAAAACACTGGGATGATGCTGTGGTTGGTGTGAGCATTCAAATCCTGGCGGTTTGTGCATGGCGATATAAACGCGTTCACGGTAACGCCAGCGTTGCTTATCCACTTCAAAAAACAGGTTGTCCGTATCGATGTTTGCCTGCGGATCAGTGCAGCGTTTGCCCGCTACGGATACCCGTCCCTCGCTGATCAGTGTACGGCAGGTTTTCCGGCTGCCAAAGCCCTGGCTTTGAAGGAGTTTTTCGAGTGTCATGGTAAAAAGCGCAAAACGGGATAACGGATTAAAATAAAAGTATATCTGCTTCGGATGTTACGTATTTCGCAGGCGAAAAAAAACCCCACAGCTGTGAGGTTTTTATAGAGCCTGAAATAATCAGGCAGCCTGAATATTTGAGGCTTGCTTGCCTTTCGGGCCCTGGGTTACCTCAAACTGAACCCGCTGTCCTTCTTTAAGAGTTTTGAATCCGTTCATGTTAATTGCGGAAAAGTGTGCAAACAAATCTTCTCCCCCATCTTCCGGTGTAATAAAGCCAAAACCTTTAGCATCGTTAAACCACTTGACTGTTCCTGTTGCCATAATAAAAGGGTCATCCTATAAAAATACTTTTGTACTCGCCAGACTAATTGAAAAACGTGATACATTTTTCCCAAGTCAGCCCTTTTGATATCATACAATTTACTACGAACCGGGCAATTGCAGTTACCAATAGGGCATTTTTGACAGAAAGAAACACAAAGTCAAGTATTTTCCCCAAAAAATCCGCGATTATTGACAAATGTTAAGCCCGTCATGAGTGTGCTGATGTGTAAATAAGACTGTTTCCGACGGGGAACAAGCAAAAAAAAGAAAAATCGCGTAATATCAATAGGGCGCTTTGCGTTCGCGCACAGGCTGAAAAGCGGTAAAGTTTACACTTAATAAAATGGGAACACAGCAGGAAAACGGCGTATTACTGGAGCAGGAGACGTTGCTTGCCAAACCGCCACCGTTATACCAGGTGGTGCTCCTGAATGATGATTTTACCCCTATGGAGTTTGTCGTGATCATACTCCAGGAGTACTTTCATAAAGACCGTACCGCAGCAACCGAAATCATGCTGCAGGTACACCATGAAGGAAAAGGGACGTGTGGCGTCTTTCCCAAGGATATTGCCAGTACAAAAGTTGAGCTTGTATTGAGTCATGCCCGGAGTCACGGGCACCCACTGCAATGCGTAATGGAGGAAGTATGATTGCGCAAGAACTGGAAGTCAGCCTGCATATGGCCTTTGTCGAGGCCCGGCAGGCACGTTATGAATTTATTACGGTCGAGCATTTGCTTCTGGCGCTCCTGGATAATCCATCAGCGTCTGAAGTTCTGAAGGCATGCAATGCCAATCTGGATGATCTGAAGAAGATGCTGACCAACTTTATCGGAGACAACACACCGGTGGTGCCGGGTGCTGCCGAGGTTGATACACAGCCGACACTGGGTTTCCAGCGCGTGATCCAGCGCGCGATCATGCATGTACAATCTGCCTCCAATGGCAAAAAAGAGGTGAATGGCGCCAATGTGCTGGTGGCTATTTTCGGCGAAAAGGATTCGCATGCCGTTTACTACCTCCACCAGCAGGGGGTTACCCGCCTGGATGTGGTGAATTTTATTTCCCATGGTGTGAGAAAAGTGCCGCAGCCGGAATTGCCGAAAACATCTGAAAGCACAGAAGAGGCTGCAAGCGCTGAAACGCCGCAAAAAGAAACGGCACTTGATCAATATACGCAAAACCTGAACAAACAGGCAGTTTCCGGCAGAATCGATCCGCTTATCGGGCGTGAGGATGAGGTTGACCGGGTTATCCAGGTGCTCTGCCGCCGCAGAAAAAACAATCCGCTGCTTGTCGGTGAAGCCGGTGTCGGTAAAACCGCCATTGCGGAAGGCCTGGCATGGCGCATTACCCAGGGGGATGTGCCTGAAGTCCTGCAGGAAGCCGTGGTTTATGAACTGGATATGGGCGCCCTTTTAGCCGGTACTAAATACCGGGGGGACTTTGAGCAGCGACTCAAGGCGGTTCTCCAGCAGTTGAAGGATAATCCCAACTCGATTCTCTTTATTGACGAGATTCACACGATCATCGGCGCCGGGTCGGCATCCGGCGGTACGCTGGATGCGTCCAATCTGTTAAAGCCGGCATTGTCCAATGGGCAGATGAAATGTATCGGTGCGACGACCTTCAGTGAATTCCGCGGTGTCTTTGAAAAAGACCATGCACTGGCAAGGCGCTTCCAGAAAATCGATGTTAACGAACCGACCATTGAACAGACCGTGCAGATTCTTCGTGGCTTAAAGTCCCGCTTTGAGGACCATCACAATGTGCGTTATTCCGCTTCGGCACTGACAACAGCGGCTGAACTTGCCGCCCGTTTCATCAATGACCGGCATCTGCCGGACAAGGCGATTGATGTGATTGACGAAGCCGGTGCCGCCCAGCGTATTTTGCCGAAATCGAAGCAGAAGAAAACCATCGGCAAAGCCGAGATTGAGGAAATTATTTCCAAGATTGCACGTATTCCGCCGCAGACCGTCAATCAGGATGACCGAAGCAAGCTTCAGAACCTGGATCGTGACCTGAAAAATGTGGTATTCGGTCAGGATGATGCCATTGACGCCTTGGCCGCCAGTATCAAGATGGCGCGTGCCGGCCTGGGCAAGACGGATAAACCGATCGGCGCCTTCCTCTTTTCCGGCCCGACCGGCGTCGGTAAAACAG
>JAAZED010000077.1 GCA_012512465.1 Oxalobacter sp.
CCTGCCCACACCCCTCTCCTCTGGAAAACAACTGGCCCAAAGCACCTTGTGCTTCTGCATCACCCTGCCGGGCAGCCTTTTCCATGTAAACAAACGCTTTTTTCAACTCACCCCGATGGTAATAATCCACCGCCTTCTCCTTGTCTCCAGCAAAAAGAAAAGGAGAAAAAAGCAAAAGAAAAACACAAAGCATCCAATGGCGTTTCACGCGGGCACATTGAGTTTTTGACACATCAAGCGCATGCAAAAGGTGGGAGAAAACAGGCGTCATATTATTTTCCTCGATACAGGGTTGCGCCCCATGATGCCATACTTTCCTATCACGTTAAAACAGCAAAACCGAGAACCTTCCCTCAGGCCCCCGGTTTTCGTTTTACCCCGCTAAAAATGATCCATATCCCATTCACTGCTTTGTATCAGTTCCTCCAGCATCCGCTTTATCATCTCCTGTGAAGCAGGTCGTCCCTGGTCCAGTACTGTCTTTTGCATGATGTTTGTCACAGCCCAATCGGTATTTGCCCCTGTCGCCTTTTCCACGTAATGGCCGGGCAATCCGGCTGCTGCATCGGCAATCCCTGAGAGCAGCCCCTCTTGAAACGCTTCAGACTTCATTTCTTCCCGGTGTCTTTTCTCTCCCGAAAGCCGTTGTGCCGTTTCCTGATCAGCCAGCGTCTGGTTGTACACGCGCTGCCCCTTCTTTCCCGCGTTGTACAGCGTACTCGCAACACCAAGCCCAGGCGCATAATAATCCCTTATCGCGCCAGGAGCGGCCCTCGCCAGTTTACCAGTTTGACTTACGGCACGGCCCAACGTGGTCGGTTTGCCATTTTGTGTCAGGAGTGGAGAGTTATTTTCCATCTGTTCAATTGCATATTCAAGCCCTTTTGTTTTTTCCCCGAAATCTGCCAACGCTTTCCCTGGTTCCGTCTCCCCATACAACGCATTAAACGTTTGTGCCTCCATCTCCACAAATGGTGTGGCAGTCTCTGCCACACCATGAAAAAAACCACCTACCACTGGCGCCATCACCTGGACATGTGGCAGTCTTGCCGACGCCTTCAGATGCGCAACCGCTTTCTCCGAATCTTCTCCATATAGCATCCTGCGATTCATATCCTGCGCATGCGGGTCTGTCTGCACATTATGGAAGGTATTATTTGCCCCCCACGTATCCCCGGTGTGCAGGCTGTTGCCCACGCGCCTGCCATAGCCCTCACCGGCACCACCGCCTGCCTGGTTCTGCGCCAGCATCACCAGCGGCTTATAGCTGGCCCTCTGCAACCCTTTTACCGCCTCATGCGGATCGTATGAGGGCTTATGGCCCTGGTTAATCTCGTCAAGCCCCTCGGATAATATCGTCATTAAAGGTCGCCCTGAATGCGACTTTGCACTCCCGCTCACCGCCTGCTGCCAGGGTTTCTCCTGCGGCGTATACCCTTCGTTGATTTTATCGATATGACTTTCCAGTATCTGTTTCAGGGGACGCGGCTGTCCGTTGCTGTTGCCCTCACTCCCCAACAGGTTTTTCCTGTCTGCTTCAAATAAAATCATATTTCCTCCTGTGTCGCTGCCCTGGCAGGCATGGCCATGTCGCCAGCGCGGATTTTTTTACGTAAAAAAAATGCACCGGTTTCCCGGTGCATTCCTTCCGTCATACCCCGCTTTTCCAGCTGTCAAGTCTCCCTGTTACGATCTTTGTCCGCCACCCCTGAAAGCCAGCTGGCATGCCCCTTCCCGACAAAAGGCCACCCGCCGGATTTCGCCCATCCACAAAAAAAGCCGCTGCAATCTGACGCCGCAGCGGCTTTCCCTTCCCTTGCTGGACAGATAGCTATCCCCCCGTTTTTTTCCTCAGTTCACGCAGCCGGTTTCTCGCATCCTTGTTACCGTTTTCCTCAGACACCGCATACCAGTGCGCCGCCTTTTCCTTATCAGGCGCCATGAAACCCCCGCCGGTTTCATATATCAGGCCCAGCCGGTACTGCGCAAACGCATCCCCCTTGTCTGATGCCATCCGAAGCCATTTCCGGGCCTCACCGTAGTTTTTCTCCACATCCTTGCCATACAGGGTCAGGTAGCCCATCAGGCTTTGCGAATAGGCATCACCCGCATCCGCCCCTTTTCTCACCCATTTTAGCCCGTCCTTCCGGCTGGCAGAAACCCCGATACCGTTCTGGTAAAGGTACCCCACCATCCCCTGCGCAAATGCATTGCCATCCTCTGCCGCCATGCGGAAAAGCCCGATCAGCCATCTCAAACTGATCGACCATTTCCCTGTCTTGCCAGGCACATGCCATTGAAAAATACGGATACGCACACTGCCTCATCTTTCCCCTGAAAATGCCGAAAGCCCCTGCCCTGCCCAGACCGGCAGGCATACCGCATCTTACCCTGCAGCCACCGCCATTTTTCCTCTGCCAGCCACAATCCCGGCCGCCACAAAAAAACCTGCTCAATAGCAGGTTTTTCCCTATTTCCATGAAAGACGCGTCTGTGGCATTAACATGCCCTAGACAGTGTAGTCACGAGACAGAAGCCCAAAGAAAAATACACCTGATCTGAATAGCCGCCAGAAAGGATGCTGCGTTTTTGGCATATCGTGTTGCTATACCACGCCACTGCTTCAGGTAAAGAA
>JAAZED010000078.1 GCA_012512465.1 Oxalobacter sp.
GCATCAGACACAAAAGACACGGAATACCGTGCCTTTTCTTATTGCCTTTCACCACCGGCCCCGCCAAAAACAGATATGTCTCAATGGTTTCCCTGATATTTTCCGCGCTTATAAATGATATGTCAGACTGTGTCAACAAAAAAATGTGAAAATGTGGTAAAAAAGTAACACAACAATGATATTTTCTTATAGAATAAATATATGGACAGTGAGTAAATTCCTCTACTGCCTATAAGAAAAAATAAAAAAAAGAAAGGGAAAAGGATAGTGGTGCACCAGGCTTAAAAAAACGCCTTCCCGACATAAGGAAAGCGTGCAATAAAAAGAAAATGCCGGATGGCAGCGCAATCCTTAGGGACGGTGTCCAAAGAAGACACTGCTGGAAAAATGTGGTGACCCTCCGGGGAAACCAATGACAAAAGGAAAAGCGCTATGTCTTTAGCCACACTACCTACCAATATCTCACTACGAATTGTGCCGCGCCCGGCAGTCAAACTGGCAGGCATCAGGATTCGCACGGACATGCAGACTGCCAGGGAGGATGTCAAACAACTCTGGCATGACGCCATGCCGGAGATCAGCAAGCTGGCCTCCGGAACAAGGGATGCACCCACCTATGGTGTTTCCTGGGTAATCGATGCTGAAACCTGCAGTTTTGACTATTGTGTCGCGGTCAAATCGGGCAGGGACAGTGTACTGCCCGAGGAGTTTGAAGAAACCATCATTCCTGCCGGCCTGTATGCCGAATGTTCGCTGCCTTCGCGTGAAGCCCTTTATCGACTCTACAATTACCTGTATTATGAATGGCTGCCCGCACAGGACGAAAGTATGGTGGTAGGGGATACGCCCTGCTATGAGGTATACCCTGATAATTACCTCAAGGGAGGTCATATGAAACTGTATATACCCATCGTCGGCGCATAATCCCCTGAGTGCACCCCACACAGACGATCGGGCACCTGGCGCAACGCGCTGTGTCAATTACAGTTTCATATCAGCCGGCCGCATGATGCGGTCGGCTCCTTTTGTTCATCCAGACACCTGTGCCAATTGAGCCTGTGGCAATGGCCTAACCCGTAAAAAAAAAGACACCTCACTCATCATGGAACAGCAATACCTTGCCCTTTTAGAAGACATCCTCGATAACGGCATCAAGAAAAATGACCGCACCGGCACCGGCACCCTGTCTGTCTTTGGCCGGATGTACCGGCACGATCTCTCCAGGGGGTTTCCGCTGCTGACCACCAAGCGGCTGCATATCCGTTCCATCATTCACGAGCTCCTGTGGTTTTTGCATGGCGGTACCAATGTCCAGTATCTCAACGCCAACGGCGTCACCATCTGGGATGAATGGGCAACCCCCGATGGCGAGTTGGGTCCCATTTATGGTGCCCAATGGCGTCATTGGCTTGGCCATGACGGCGAGGTCTATGACCAGGTTGACGCAGTAATCAGGAGCATCAAAAACAACCCTGACAGCCGCCGTCACATCATCAATGCCTGGAATGTGGCCCTCTTGCCCGATGAAACCAAAAGCCCGCAGCAAAATGCCCGGGAAGGAAAAATGGCGCTGGCACCGTGCCATGTCATGTACCAGTTCTGGGTGGCGGATGGCAAGGTCTCGGCCATGATGACCCAGCGCTCCGGCGATATCTTCCTGGGTATTCCGTACAATGCCGCCAGCCTTGGTTTTCTGACCCACATGATTGCACACCAGACCGGACTTAAAGCCGGAGAAATCGTCCACTCCATTGGCGACCTCCATATCTACAGCAACCACCTGGAGCAGGTGCATACGCAGCTGTCCAGGGAACCGCGCCTTTTACCACAGCTCGAA
>JAAZED010000079.1 GCA_012512465.1 Oxalobacter sp.
CCATTATTTTCACGCACCCGCGCATAATGCCCGGTAGCAATCTGCTCGGCACCCAGTGAGACGGCGTGATCCAGAAAAGCCTTGAACTTGATTTCAGCATTGCACAGCACATCAGGATTAGGCGTACGCCCCGCCTCGTATTCCCGCAAAAATTCGGCAAATACCCGTTCCTTGTACTCGGCGGCAAAATTCACTGCCTCAATATCAATCCCGATGACATCGGCCACTGTCACCGCATCCAACCAATCCTGCCTGGCCGAACAGAATGCATTATCGTCATCATCTTCCCAGTTTTTCATGAAAAGACCGACAACGTCATAACCCTGTTCCTTGAGCAGCCAGGCGGCAACCGATGAATCCACACCACCTGACATGCCAATAACGATTTTTTTTCGACTCATGATACTGCCCTGTTAATAAACTGGTACCGTGACACATAGGATAAAGGCGCTTTTTGTCCTGTGACATAGTCGTCAATACACTGCATCACTACCGTACTGCGATGACGCTGGGGACAGGCGGCCATCTCATCTCTTGTCATCCACACTGTCCGTATGATGTCCGGGTCAAGCGGGCGGTTGTGCAACATCCCCAGACTTCCGGTAAAAGCGAAACGGATATAACTGGCGTCTGATCCATCCGGCATACGGTAATTCAGATGATAGGTCCCCAGAAAACCGTCCGGGTGAAAATCATAGGCGCTTTCCTCAAGCGCTTCGCGCACAACAGCCTGCTGCAGTGACTCCCCGGCCTCAAGCAGCCCGCCCGGCTGATTAAGCGTCAGCACCCCGTTTGCTTCCTGTTCTTCCACGAGCAAAAAACGGCCATCCCGCTCAACAACCGCAGCAACAACAATATAGGGTCTCCAGATCTCAGACATGGCGCTCCTGTCCCGCCTCTACTTTAACGTATTGATTTATTAACTTTTTTATATGACTGGATTTTTTATCCTGCCGGCATCCCTGTGAGGAATAAATGCGGATTGCCCTGCAACCTTGCGCGTAAATTCCGGTCTCAACAGCATGTTATTTTCGCATTCATTTGATTTTTCAGCCAAAAAATTGTGTATTATAAAAGGCTTTTTAAAAAAGTGCCTTTCAGTTATTTGGAGAAGTATATGAGAATCGGCATCCCCGCCGAGACAATAGCAGGTGAAACCCGCGTGGCAGCCACGCCGGAAACCATTCGGAAACTGCTGGCAAAAAACCATCAGGTCATTGTCGAAACGGGCGCAGGCATCAATTCAAGCATACCTGATACGGCTTATCAGGAAGCGGGCGCCCGAATGGGCAGTGCGGCAGAGGCTTTTGCCAGTGATATTGTGCTGAAAGTCCGTGCGCCGACCGAAACAGAACGGCCGCTCATGCAATCCGGCACGGTTCTGATTGGCATGCTCAATCCCTTTGACGCAGAAAATATCACGAAAATGGCTGCCCAGGGACTGACAGCCTTCTCGCTTGAAGCCGCACCCAGGATATCGCGCGCCCAATCGCTTGATGTCCTCTCCTCCCAGGCCAACATCGCCGGTTATAAAGCCGTCGTGATGGCGGCAGATACCTATCAGCGCTTCATGCCGATGCTGATGACAGCCGCTGGCACAGTGAAAGCGGCACGCGTTTTGATCATGGGCGTCGGTGTGGCCGGATTACAGGCGATTGCCACAGCCAAGCGCCTGGGCGCCGTCATTGAAGCATCGGATGTGCGGCCTCCTGTCAAAGAGCAGGTGGAATCGCTCGGCGCCAAATTCATCGATGTCCCTTATGAAACCGATGAAGAAAGAGAAATCGCCCAAGGCGCTGGCGGCTACGCTCGCCCAATGCCAGAAGCCTGGATGAAACGACAGGCAGCGCTGGTTCATGAACGGGCCAAACAGGCTGACATTATTATTACTACTGCGCTTATTCCCGGGAGAAAGGCGCCCATCCTGATTTCAGACGACATGGTCAAATCCATGAAACCCGGCTCTGTCATTGTCGATATGGCTGTCGAACAGGGAGGGAACTGCACCCTTTCCGAACCGGGGAAAACCGTCACCAGATACGGTGTCCATATTATTGGCATTCCCAACCTTGCCACCTTTGTCGCTGCAGACGCCTCGGCGCTTTATGCCCGGAATCTGCTCGATTTTCTGAACCTTATCCTGGATGAGGATAATAACCTTGCTATTAATCTAGAAGACGAAATCGTTGCCGCCACACGCATGTGTGCCAACGGTGAGGTATTTCGCAAATAGGAGAAACAACAATGCAACGAATCATGCTCCGTTCAAAAATTCATCGCGTCTCGGTCACACAGTGCGACCTCAATTATGAGGGTTCGTGCGGCATTGACCAGGATCTGATGGAAGCTGCCGGCATCCTCGAATATGAACGCATCGAACTTTACAACGTCAATAATGGCGAACGTTTTTCAACCTACACGATCCCCGGCGAACGCGGATCCGGTGAAATTTCCTTAAATGGCGCTGCCGCACGTCGTGCAGAGCTGGGTGATTTACTCATCATCTGCACCTACGGTCCCATGACCGATGAGGAAATCAAAACCTTCAAGCCGAAAATTGTTTTTGTTGATGAAAAGAACAAAATCGCCGGTATGAAAGAATAACGGGTTACCGCTATGGAAGTAAGCATCACCATCATCAATCTCATTATCTTTGTTCTGGCCATTTATGTTGGCTACCATGTCGTCTGGACAGTAACGCCAGCGCTGCATACGCCCCTGATGGCCGTAACCAATGCCATTTCTGCCATTGTCATTGTTGGTGCCATGCTGGCAACCGCCCTGACAGAAGGCATTGTCGCTCAGGTAATGGGGACACTGGCTGTGGTGCTGGCCGCCATTAATGTCTTTGGCGGGTTTCTGGTCACCCAGCGCATGCTGGAAATGTTCAGGAAAAAAGAACCGAAAGCAAAAAGCGGGGAGAGCAAATAATGAGCATGAATCTCGTTACCTTGCTTTACCTCGTTGCATCTGTCTGCTTTATCCAGGCGTTAAAAGGCCTTTCCCATCCCTCCACTGCCCGGCGTGGTAATGTCTTTGGCATGATCGGCATGGCCATTGCCACCTTCACCACGATTGCGCTGATTATCAAGCTCAAATCCGAATACACCGGATCCGGTGGACTGGGTTATGGCCTGCTTGCCGGTGGTATTCTTGTCGGCGGGCTGATCGGTGCCGTCATGGCAAAACGGGTGGAAATGACCAAAATGCCGGAACTGGTTGCAGCCATGCATTCGCTGATTGGTCTGTCAGCGGTTTTTATTGCCATTGCTGCTGTTGCCGAACCGTTTGCCTTCCAGATCGTGGCACGGGGGGAACCCATCCCTTTCGGAAATCGCCTTGAGCTTTTTATCGGCACTTTTGTGGGCGCCATCACCTTTTCCGGTTCTGTCATCGCTTTTGGCAAACTGTCAGGTGGATACAAATTCCGCCTGTTTCAGGGTGCCCCTGTTGTTTTCAGGGGACAGCATATCGTCAACCTGATCCTGGCGCTGGTCATGATCGCTCTCGGGCTGGTGTTCTGCTTTGCGCC
>JAAZED010000080.1 GCA_012512465.1 Oxalobacter sp.
ACCCAGAGGATGGCGCCTTCGGACGGGAACACAAATTCGAGCTCGGGCTTTTCTTCCTTGGCAACGAGGTAGTCTCCGTTCCAGATCGGGCCGAGCCAGACTTCTTCGGTGATCAGCGCCTGTTTGGTGGCGGTGACATCAAAGACACGGATGGAGGGCTTGAGCTTGGCGAGAAATTCGTAGCCAGCCTTGATATCTGCCGCATTTTTGGTGTTGGACGAGCGGCCCTGGGCCAAAAGCGCCAGGCCAAAGGCGTCACGCAGATCGTCTGTCATGATGATGTGGCCTTTGTACTCGGGTTTCTGCAACTGTGCCCACTGGGTCAGCGAGCCTTTGGGCACATACTTGGTGTTGTAGGCCAGGCCGACAGCGCCCCACATGTAGGGGATGCTGTAATGGTTTTCGCGGTCAAACTCCCTGTCCATGATGGAAGGGTCGATGTTGTTGAGGTTGGTGAGTTTTTTGTGGTCAATCTTTTGCAGGAGATTGTTTCTGCGCATCTGGTCAACAAAGTAGCCGGAAGGCACAACGACGTCGTAGGATTTGCCGCGGAGCATTTTGACCTTGGCATACATGGCTTCGTTGGACTCAAAGGTGGAATAGACGACTTTGATGCCGGTTTCCCTGGTGAATTTGTCCAGCACTTCCTGGGGGATGTATTCGGACCAGTTGTAGACTACGACCTGTCCACTGGCTGCATGGGCGCCCTTGAATCCGATGAGCGTTGCCAGGAAGAGAAAAAAGGCCAGCCCCAGGACGGGACAGCGGAAGATACGGGAAAACAAAGTGGATTTTGTCATTATTTTCTCCTTGATTGATAAATGATTTGCGCGAGTATAACAAAAAAGAGCGTCAATACGAACATAACGGCTGACAGGGCGTTGACGTCGGGCTTGACGCCCAGCTTCACCATGGAATAGATTTTTACGGGCAGCACTTCAAAATGCGGGCCGGTGGTAAAGGTGCTGATAAGGATGTCATCCAGTGACAGGGTAAAGCTCAAGAGCCAGCCGGCGGCAATCGCCGGGGCTGTCATGGGCAAAAGTACATGGCGGAAAGCGGCGGCTTCGGAGGCGCCGAGGTCTCTTGCCGCGTCGATGAGGTTTTCGTCAAATTCGGCCAGGCGCGACAAAACGGTGACGGTGACAAAGGGGGCGCACAGGGTGGTGTGCGCAATGAGCAGGGTGACAAAGCCGAGCTCCATTTTCATGGCGAGAAAGAGAATGAGAAGAGAGATGCCCATGACGATATCGGGTGATACGGTCAACAGCAGCACGGCCCCGTAGAGGGTCTGTCGGCCCGGGAAGCGGTATCTTTTCACGCACAGCGCCGTGATGGTGCCTAAGATGGTTGCGACGGTGGCAGCTGACACGGCAACCGAAAATGAATTGAGGGCAGCATCCAGCAGGGCGCTGTTGTTAAAGAGCACTTCGTACCAGCGAAAGGAAAAGCCGGTCCAGTTGGCGGTGTATTTGCTCGCATTGAAGGAGTAGACGAAAACGATCAGGAGGGGCACGTAGAAAAAGGCGTAGACCCCGGCAAGGTAAAGGCGTTTGAGATATCGGCTGAGCATGGCGTTGCCTCCTTACACCAGTGGGGCCGGTTGAGGATCAGAACCGGCAGCCTTGACGGGCAGCAGGGTCTTGTTTTCCTGTGAGGCAATGCGCCGGTTGCTGATACGGTAGAGGATAGCCATGGCCAGCAGTAAGACGGTGAGCACGGTACTGGCGGCGGAGCCCAGCGGCAGGTTTTCGGTCAGCAAAAACTGGTTTTTGATGAAGGTGCCAAGGAGCATGCTCTTGGAGCCGCCGAGGATTTCGGGGACGTAAAAGCAGCCCAGCGAGGGCAGGAAAACGAGCATGCACCCGCCAATGATGCCCGGCAGGGTGAGCGGCAGGGTAATGTGCCAGAAGGCGCGCAGGTTGCTCGCGCCCAGGTCTTTTGCGGCATCGACCAGGGTGCCGTCCAGCTTTTCGATGGAGGCGTACAGCGGCAGCACCATGAAGGGCAAAAAGGTATAGGACAGGCCGATAAAGACGGCAAAGTCGGTGTACATCATCTGTAGCGGCATGTCGATGATCCCGAAGAAAAGCAGGATCTTGTTGACCATGCCCTGGGCGCCGATGATGAGGATCAGGGCGTAGGTGCGGATGAGGGAGTTGGTCCAGAAGGGGATGATGACCAGGAGTAAAAGCCAGGGCCGCAAAACCGGCTTTGCCCGTGCAATGAGGTAGGCGAAGGGGTAACCCATGATCAGGCACAAGACGGTGGAAAGTACGGCCAGGCGGATGGTTTCCCACAGGATGGAAACAAAAACGGGGTCAAAAAGCTCGGCGTAGTTGTCCAGTGTCAAAAGGGGGATGGAGGCATGCAGTTCGGTGGTATCTAAAACGGAGACCAACAGCAGTGCAACCGTGGGCAAGAGGGCAAAGACCGCAAGCCACAGCCAGGTCAGGGTGATGGAAAATCCCCGGAAAAAGGAGCGGTTTTTGGACTCTGCAACGGCCATTATTCGCCTTCCTCGTTCAGTACGACTTCCCAGCCCTCGATCCAGGAGACGGAAACGCGGTCGCCTTCGCGGTAGGTGATGTCTTCGTCGTCTTCATTGAAGTATTCGGCGGCCTGGAGGACTTTGCCATTGTCCAAAGTGAGCAGGATGTCAACGGTGGCGCCCTTGTAGACGGTATGCTCGATTTTCCCGGTGAAAAACGGGGGATTTAAGGCTTTTTCTTTTTCGAGGTAGACGATCAGATCTTCAGGGCGCAGCAGTACCTTGACGTTTTCTCCGACTTCGAGTTCGCGTTCGGTGCGCAGGGGGAATTCGATGCCCTCGACGTCAGCCTGGTAGGTGCCATCCTCGCGCACGGCCTTGACGGTGGCTTCAAGCACATTGATGTCGCCGACAAAGCCGGCCACAAAGAGGTTTTGCGGCTCTTCGTAGATTTCCTGGGAGGTGCCGACCTGCATGATGGCACCGTCGTTCATGACGACGACACGGTCTGACATGGCAAAGGCTTCTTCCTGGTCATGGGTGACGAAAACGAAGGTGATGCCAAGCTGGCGCTGGAGCATCTTGATTTCCATCTGGAGCTGTTTCCGGAGTTTTAAGTCCAGCGCGGAAAAGGGTTCGTCCAGAAGGAGGACCAGTGGGTTGTTGACAATGGCGCGGGCAATGGCCACGCGCTGCTGCTGACCGCCGGAAAGCTGGCTGGGCATGCGGCGTGCCAGCGGCTCCATGTGGACACGGCGCAGGACTTCTTTTACCTGCTTGTCGATTTCGGCGGCAGGAAGACGTTTCATCTTCAGGCCAAAGGCGATGTTGTCCCACACGCTCATGTGCGGAAAGAGGGAGTAGTTCTGGAAGACCGTGTTGACCTGCCTTTTTTCCGGCGG
>JAAZED010000081.1 GCA_012512465.1 Oxalobacter sp.
CCGCCGCGAAGCCACGCTCACCGGGGATGTGCTTGTTTTGATCGAAAATGCCACCGACAAGCTGGTCAGCGCCCAGAAAGAGGCGGATGGCTATCTCGCCCGTGTATCCGAAGTCATAGAAACCGCCCATCATACGTTTACCTCAGGGATGGCAACCGCTGTTGACAGTGCCAATCAGGATTTCCAGAAAGCGCTTTCAGATTCCGTCTCGCTTCTCCGTATCGGGATTCAGGAACTCGGTACAACACTCGAAGAGCTGGGAACCGTCAGGCAATCCTTGTCCGGCAGCTCCTGGCCCGGCATAAACAGGTAATCATCATGCTGGGCAAGCGCATAATCATTGGCAAAAAAAACAGGGATGAAGGCGAAAAACCCTTCTGGATTTCTTTTGCCGACCTCATGACAGCGCTGATGGTGCTCTTTCTTCTGGTGATGAGCGTTGCCCTTTTAGCTGTTACCAAAACCGTCTCGGAAACCGAACGGCGAAAAGCTGCTCGCGAAGAAGAGATCAGCCAGCTTCTCACCCAGCTTGAAGGCGTTGCAAAACAGCATCCCGGCATGACCATTAACCGGGAAAAAAATGTCATCGACTTTGGAGACCGCGTCCGTTTTGAAACCGGCAGCTCACAGTTGACAGCAGAGCAGGCAAAATACCTTCGCGCCTTTCTCCCGGATGTGCTCCAGCTGGCACAGCAGCAACCAGGAGAAAAATGGCTCAAACGCATTGTGGTTGAAGGCTTTGCCGACCAGCGAGGCGACTATCTCATGAACCTCAATCTCAGCCTCCAGCGCAGCCAGCGCGTGCTTTGCGTTTTGCTGGCAACTGTCGGAGAAGGGGAAAGTCCTTTAAGCGATGACGATAAGGAAAAAGTCCGCGATCTCTTCCTCGTCGGTGGATATTCCTTCAACTCAGCCAAAAAATCCCTGGAAGAAAGCCGCCGTATCGAGCTGCGCCTGGAATACTACGAACTGGATGAAACGCGCGTCAAAAATGAAGATATTCCACGCGGGAATTTTGGCGTTTGCAGGATATAAACCATGGCACTCATCAACAGCCTGGGAACCAGCCTTCAGAAAGCAAGTCATGACGCTTTTACCGAGCGTCCCTTTGCTGATCCGGAACCCATTCAGGCCGAACTGATCGAGCTGGACCAATGGATTGCCCTTGTCACGGGATTGCACCCACCACCCGGCAGCCGGATACTGGCAGCTTTGCGCCAATACCGTGCCGACAGGCGCTTTTCCAGCATCCTGCACGCGCGGCATGTCTGTCATTGATGCCTGGTACTGTATGACCAGCGCCTTCCCCTGCTCATGGAAGATGCGCAGGCATTTCCCATGCTGCTGCAGTACGTGGATCGATTTCACCATCGTCCGCGTCTTTTCAGGCGCTGTTTCCAGGGATTGATGAGCGCTTATTTTACCTATGAGCCCGGCATTCCGAATCCGTCTGCCGGCCCCTATCACAACCGTGAGGTAGGCTGGAGAAACCGGCAGATGCTCCGCGAATTTTTGCAGCGGCGTCAATCCTGTATTCAAGCAGAAAATTTTAATCCCGACTGGGTCAATGCCATTGCCGAACACCCGGATATTTTCTCCCCCAATCCTTCTCAGGCCTATGTCAGCGCGGCACTGCAAAATGACTTTACCGCTTTTGAAAATGTATGTGAACGCCTGAATATCGGCAAATCATCCTGGTTTGCGCGCGGGCTGGTTTACGAGCAGGTGGATAAAATTATTGAAAAACCGGATACCGAATTCAAGCAGCATATCAATATATCGATCAACCTGTTGAACCGGAACCGCTGGTCTGTTGATAAAGGGCTGGCAAAAATCATCAACCGCTATGCGGTCAGTGACGAAACCGAAACCAACTCACGCCTGCGGGACTTTTCTGTTTCACAATGGAAAAACCCCTGGCTTGCCGAACAGGCTCAGGGATGGAAACCCGTCAGTACAGAAGCCAGAAAAATGGTTTCTGTCTGGATCAAGCAGCATCTGGTACGCCAGTTTTTCTGGATACTGGCGCAAGGAACCCCCTTTGATGTGCGACGCGCTGATTTCTGGATGCAATACCATCACCGGATTGATGCCCTCTATTTTGCGCTGGGCAGCCATGCCAGCAACAACGCCACGCGTGACTTCATTGAAATCCGCAGGGCCATGGAAGGCCATCTGCTCGGACTCGACAGGGCCGGGGCACCGGATAACAATGCCTGTATTCTGATGATGGGGAACCATGCCATTGTGGAATTTGGCGATAACCATACGCCCGCATACCTCTATGACAGGCGCACCCAACTGCCCTTTGAATTAAAGCGGGGATTCAAGGTGACCGGCGCCGAGCTGAGAAACCAGCGGGCTGCCGCCTTTGTCCAGATGCTCGAACACCGTGACACCAGGGAAAACCGCTGGGAAGCAATCTTTGAGGCCGCCCTGATGCGGCTGAATATCCGAAAAAGAAACTGATTAAGGTCAGGCCTCATTAACTTTCCGTTTGCGAAAAGCCGTTTTGGCTCAAAGGGCAAGGCGGAGCGGGAAATGGGGACGCGGGCGTAGCAGCCCACCATCAAGTTCCCATTTTTCGATGCAACGCCGCCATTTGGGACACAGCGG
>JAAZED010000082.1 GCA_012512465.1 Oxalobacter sp.
GCGCGCAATTGGGCCTTGACGTCTTCGCCATCTAAAAGAGCGCCGATTTCTCCTTCCTTGAGATCAGCACCTTCGCGAAAACGCACCTCGATGAGTTTCCCCTGTATTTTGGATGCAATCGCCGTTTCGGTTGCTTCCAGGCGGCCATTACCATATGCCAGTCCATCAGGAACTGCAGGCGGCTTCAGGAAATACCACGCAACAATGCCTGAAATAACGACAGCAGCTGCGATGATGATGACCCTTGTCAGACGCTTTCCTGAAAGTTTGAGAGGCATGTTTACACTCCTGGTTCACCCGGTTTTCTGATTAAGCCATATTCTGCATGAGCTTGTCAAAGTATAAAAATATAATATCTCCGGCTTTTTCCGTCAGGTTTAAGGTGTCATAATCATGGGTATCGTTTTTTTGGGGTAGCTGTTTGACCATGCTCAACTGGAGTATGGTTACGCAAAGTGAATATGGAACTGGTCTGTCCTGCCGGCACATTGCCTGCGCTGAAACAATCTGTCGATCATGGCGCTGACTGTGTTTATCTCGGGTTTCGGGATGCCACGAATGCCCGGAATTTTGCCGGGCTGAACTTTGATGAAAAATCCCTCTCGGAAGGCATCAGCTATGCACATGAGCGAAACAGGAAAGTGCTGCTGGCATTAAACACCTACCCGAAGCCGGATACATGGGATGTCTGGAAAAAAGCCGTGGATCGTGCCGCCGCAGCCGGGATTGATGCGATGATTGTTGCCGACCCGGCACTCATGCAGTATGCGGCTGAAAACCATCCCGATCTACGGCTCCATTTGTCTGTACAGGGGTCTGCCACCAATTACGAGGCGATCAATTTTTACCGTGAGCGTTTTGGTATTACCCGCGCGGTTTTGCCCAGGGTGCTTTCTGTTGAGCAGGTCGCACAGGTGGTGAAAAATACCGAGGTAGAAATCGAGGTGTTCGGATTTGGCAGCCTGTGTGTCATGGTGGAAGGCCGATGCGCCTTATCGTCTTATGTGACGGGGGAGGCGCCCAACAACAGCGGGGTCTGCTCACCGGCAAAAGCTGTCAGGTGGCAGCCCACACCACAGGGACTGGAGTCAAGACTGAACGGTGTTCTGATTGACCGGTATGCCGATGGTGAAAATGCCAGCTATCCGACATTGTGCAAAGGGCGTTTTGAAGTCAATGACGAGTGTTACTACGCGATTGAAGAGCCGGCAAGCTTGAATACGCTGGCACTGCTCCCTGTCTTAAAGGAGATTGGCGTATCGGCGATCAAGATTGAAGGCCGACAGCGCAGCCCGGCCTATGTGGGGCAGGTTACCCGTGTCTGGCGCGAGGCCATCGACAGGTGCAATAGCGCCGGGGAGCGTTATGCCGTCAACCCGGCATGGACAGCGGAGCTGGACAAGGTGGCCGAAGGCCTGCAGCATACGCTCGGTGCCTATCACCGTTCCTGGAAATAACGGTGGCGGGAGAATCATCATGAAACTGGCGCTGGCACCCATTGCTTATTACTGGCCGAAAGAAGCGGTATACCGGTTTTATGATGCCATGCAGGATGCGCCGGTCGATATCATCTATCTGGGTGAAACGGTCTGTGCCAAACGTCATGAGCTCCGTTATGACGACTGGCTTCAAATCGCAAACCGTTTGTGCGATGCGGGTAAAGAGGTGGTTCTGTCGACACAGGTCCTGCTGGAGTCTGATACCCACTTAAATACCATGCGAAAGATTGCGCAAAACGGGGTTTTCCCTGTTGAAGCCAATGATATGGGCGCAGTGCGCCTGCTTTGTGGCGGTAGCCCGTTTGTTGCAGGCATTCACCTGAATATTTACAACCCGCCAGCACTGAAGCTGATGTCGGAAATGGGTGCCCGGCGGTGGGTAATGCCTCTGGAAATGAATAAAACGGACCTGGCCGGTATGCTGATGTCCAGGCCGGAGGGAATGGAAGTTGAAGTGTTTGGATACGGGCGTATGCCGCTTGCGTTTTCTGCCCGCTGTTTTACGGCCAGATATTATAATCTGCCCAAGGATGATTGCCGGTTTCACTGTCTTTCCCATCCGGACGGATTGCTTCTCAAGACGCGGGAAAAACAGGATTTCCTGGTGTTAAACGGTATCCAGACCCAGTCAGAGCGGGTATATTGCCTGCTGACCGACTTGCCGGTCCTTGAGGAAATGGGAGTGGATATTGTCCGTATCAGTCCGCAATGGGAAAACACCGCTGATGTTATCCGGATATATGCGGATGTGTTGTCCGGAAGCCTGTCATTGCCCAAAGC
>JAAZED010000083.1 GCA_012512465.1 Oxalobacter sp.
TGGTTGCACTGGTCGGCGTTTTCCGTGACTTCCATCTGGCGGAGCAGGGCGTTCATTTCCGACAGGGTAAGCGAGCGGTTGGCGCGTACGGAACGGTGACAGGAAATGGTTGCCAGCAGTTCATTGCGTTTTTCGCCTGCGATGACGGAGGTGCCATATTCATGAAGCTCGGTGAGCATGTCCTTGATCATGGATTCGATATCCGATTCACGGAGCAGGGCAGGGATGCTGCGTATGGCGAGTGTGCCCGGTGAGAGGGAGGTGATATCAAAGCCCAGCGAAAGCAGCGTATCACGATACTCCTGGGCCGTGCCCGCCTGGATATCATCTGCCGTAAAGGAAATGGGCACGAGCAGGGACTGGGTTTGCAGGGTATTGGCGTCGACCTGTGCCTTGAGTTTTTCGTACAGGATACGCTCATGGGCGGCATGCATGTCAACCAGGATCAGGCCATCCCTGTTCTGGGCGAGAATCCAGGTATCACGCAATTGTGCCAGGGCGTAGCCTAACGGGTGCGTATCCGGTATGGCAGGGGCGCCTGCCGCCGGGAATGCCTGTGTCGCTTCCCCAGGGGAAGACTGCATGTCTGCAAGCGGTAATTCCGGCCTGTCTTTCAGGGCAGCAGAGACGAAGCTGCCATATTCGGTCAGGTTTTGCCTGACCATGTTTCTGCTGGCGGTTTCCGAGCGCCATATGCCGGTTGAAGAGCCGGTCCTGATAACAGAAGGAGATGTGTCGACTGCGGTTGATACGGACTCTGCTGTTTTGGCCAGTGCCCGGCTGACGGTATGCTGGACAAACTGGTGAATGCTCCGGCTGTCACGGAAGCGCACTTCGGTTTTTGCCGGGTGCACATTGACGTCAACCGCAAAAGGCGGGATGTCGAGGAAAAGCACGTAGCTGGGAAAACGGTTGCCATACAGCACATCTTCGTATGCCGCTCGTATGGCATGGGATAAAAGGCGATCGCGGACAAAGCGCTCATTGACATAAAAATATTGGGAGTCAGCCCGGCTGCGGGATGCTGCCGGCTGCCCGAGAAAGCCATACAGGCGGATACCCTGGGGGTTTTCTCCGGCCGACTGGTCAATAAAAAGCCGCGCACTGGCAAACTCCTTGCCGAGAATAATGGCTGAGCGTTCGTCAAGGGTGCCTGCCGGCCATTGTATAGCGGGTTTCTCATTATGTGAGAGGGCAAAGTGGATTTCCGGACGTGCCAGGGCAATACGCTGAACCACGTCGAGGCAATGGCCAAACTCTGTTTGCTCGGTTTTCAGAAATTTCCGGCGGGCCGGTGTATTGATGTACAGTTCACGCACATCAATGGTTGTTCCCTGTTGCCCGGAAGCCGGTATGGGCTTGTCTGACATCGTGTCTCCGCTGATTTTCCACGCATGCTGCTCGGTGGCTGTGCGGGAATGGATGTCGATATGGGCTACCGATGCAATGGATGCCAGTGCCTCGCCACGAAAGCCGAGGGTGGCGACATTTTCCAGATCATGCAGGTTGCCTATTTTTGACGTGGCGTGCCGCATCAGGGCAAGCCCGAGCTCTTCGGGAGGAATGCCTTTGCCATTGTCGGTAATGGCAATGCGCTTGATCCCGCCATTCAAAAGGCGGATATCAATGCGGGTGGCACCGGCATCAATGGCATTTTCAAGCAGTTCCTTGACGACAGCTGCAGGGCGTTCGATAACCTCACCTGCCGCGATCTGGGAGATGAGCTGGTCCGGCAGCAGGCGGATTTGATCTGGTTGTGATGATTCTTTCTTCATGATCAGATTATAGCGGCGTTGAAAAGGGGACGCATCGTACCTGGATTGTCAAACAGGTAATATTTTATGATTTATGTGATGAAGCAGGATACAGCGGGTATACTTTCACTTGTTTTCGGGTCTGTGCTCCCCGTTTTTTCGCACAGCAGATGATTGGATCAATTTTCGGATAATTATGGATTTCATGCAGTTTCTCGACATGGTCATTCACGTCGACAAAACGCTGGGTATGGTAATCAGCAATTACAGGACACAGGTTTACGCGGTGCTGTTCGGCATTGTCTTTTGTGAGACTGGGCTGGTGGTCATGCCGTTTCTGCCAGGAGATTCCCTGCTCTTTATTGCCGGTGCTTTTTGTGCCACTGGCGCCATGGATATGTGGCTTTTGATGGCACTTCTCATTTTTGCTGCTATCTCGGGTAATACGGTAAATTACTGGGTGGGGAAAAAGGTCGGACGAAGCGTATTTACAAAAGATTATGCCTGGCTTGACAAAAAGGCGCTTCATAATACCCAGGCATTTTTTGAAAAACACGGGGGAAAAACCATTACGCTTTCGCGCTTTGTGCCGATTGTCCGGACCTTTGCGCCTTTCGTTGCCGGTGTTTCCGATATGCCTTTCGGGCGCTTCCAGTTTTATAACATCACGGGTGGCGTCGTTTGGGTGGTGAGTCTTGTCGTTGCCGGCTATTTCTTTGGCAATATCCCCATTATCCGTGACCATCTGAATACGATCGTCCTGCTTGGTGTCTGCGCTGCGATTGTTCCTATCATCATTAGCGGCATCTGGCGCTTTTACCTCAAGGTTGTCCGCTCCAACTAGTTTTTATTTTTATGTTTTATCGATTTCGTTTTTTTATTCTGTTGTCCCTGGTATGCGCACTTTTTGCCTGTAAGAAGGCACCCGCTGAATATCCGCTTGCTGGCGCACCGGTTGGAAAACCCGCCGAAACAGCGCGTATCAAGGAGGGATCCATGTTTTTGCGCGGCCTGGATGATGAGCGCTTAAACAGCCTGGAGTTACCCAATCCTTATGCGGATTATGTGTATGTCATCAAGCCGGGCCATCACAGGCTCATGGGCATGAATATCCAGTCAGGCCATGTCATCATGCCGACGGATCTGCGCTGCTACAGTCTGGAAGCAGAACTTCTCCCGGGCGTGGATTATCTTCTTGTTGAGGACAAGGAAAAGGAGATGGCGCATCTGAAACGGGAAGATACCGGCGCCATTGTTGCCTCCGGTGAAAAGTATGAGCAAAAAGATCCTTATTCCGGCGCGTGTACCTGGGGAAAATGAAGGTCGATATTCAAAGGGCTCAGTTAACTGACGCGCGTGATATTGCCGTGATGACAGGCGAATACCGCGCGGAGATGGCAGCTTTGGCCGGTGTGTCAGAAATTGATTTTCAACTGAAGGAAGAAACGGCCATACTGGACGAATTTCTGGATAATGCAGATTATGCGGTGTTGATTGCACGCAGTGTGCGTGGTCATCCGCTGGGTTATGTCACGCTCTTTGAATCCCAGCCGTATGCGGACGCTGCATACGGGATTATTGAACAGCTTTATGTCCGCCCGTTTTACCGCCAGCGCCGGATTGCCCGCCGCATGCTTAATGAAGCCAGGGAGTTTGCTTCAAAAAAACGATGGAGGCGCCTTCTGGTAACTTTTCCGGTATTTTTCTCGCTTGATGCGGCACGATCGCTTTTTGAAAAACAGGGATTCAGGGACCCGGGGCAGAGAAAGCAGTGGCTGCTGATATGAAAAAAGCCGTCTTTAACAGGCGGCTTTTTGTTTGGAAACGATTATTGGACCCTGATGTTTTTGAATTGCCAGGGATCGCTTTCATCCAGGTCTTCCTTGAAAGGCCAGTTGCGCCCGGATAATGGTGTCCAGTCGCCATACTCGCCAACGACCTCGCCAAGGTAAGGGCCGGCAATTTCCAGCATGACATTGTGGTCCATGTTATCCGGTTCAATAATGCTTTCTTCCGGATTGCGGATGGCATAAATGACACCCGCTAAGACGCCTGCAGCGACCTGCAGGCTGGTTGCATTATTATAGGGTACCAGATTGCGGGCCTCGCTGATGGAAAGGCGTGAGCCATACCAGTAGACGCCTTTTTTGTTCCCCATGAGTAAAACGCCCAATTCATCGACGCCCTGGTTGATTTCATCGCGGATGAGGATTTTTTTCGATTGCTCACGCCAGTTTTTCCCGGCCAGTTCATGCAGGGAAAGGATGGCATCATCGCAGGGGTGATAGGCGTAATGCACAGTCGGGCGATAGACTACCTTGTCGCCCTCCCGGACAGTCAGGTAATCCGCAATGGAAATGGATTCGTTGTGGGTGATAAGAAAACCCAGATAGGCACCCTCAAGCGGCGTCCAGCTTCTGACTTTTACTGCTGCACCCGGCAGGGCCAGCATGATGGCTGACTGGCAGCCGGTTTCGTGGGAGACCCCATCTTCCGGCCAGTGCTTTTCATGGGTACCCCAGCCCAGTTCGCAGGGCTGAAGGCCTTCACCGATGAAGCCGTCAATTGACCATGTGTTGATAAACGTATCACGCGGTTTGTATATCGCAACATTCTGTGTATCACGCTCGGCGACATGGATAGTCCTGATTTCCAGTTGCTGCGCCAGTTTTGCCCAGTCTTCTTTCGTTACAGGATTGGCGTCAATGTTATTGTCTGCGGCCAGATTCAGGAGGGCTTGCTTGAGAAAGCCTGAGACCATACCCGGATTGGCGCCCTGGCAGATAACAGCTGTGGGGGCTTTTTTCTCTTTCCTGCCGAAATTCAACGCATGTTCTCGCAGCATGTAATTGGAGCGCTCGGAGAGGGTAGCGTTTTCTTTTGTATAGCCGCCTTCCCAGGGTTCGATGGAGGTATCGATGTAGAGGACTTCTTTTTCACGGCAGAGCGCCATGAGAGCCAGGCTGGAAACATTGACGGAAAGATTGACCAGGAAATCGCCTTTTTTCAGGTTGGGCTCAATAATAGAGCGGTAATTGGCTTCAGTCAGGGTGATTTGCTGATGAGTAATACCATAGGTTTTGGCAATTCCTTCCTCGTCTGCGTTAGCGGAAATCACCTTGATCTTCTCTGGTGTGATCGTCAGGTGACGCAAAAATAACGGGATAATACCCTTTGCAATGCTGCCCAGTCCGATCATGAGCAGATTACCCGTAAAATTCTCGCGTGGAATGTTCAATTTTTTATCCTTGTAATGAGGGCAGAGCCCAGGTTAAGAAAATGGCATAAGATCTCTTTTGATAAGTGGTTTTCAGGAGACTTAAACGGCAACTCGCCTATTTTTCAAGGGATAAGCGAGTGGTTTTTTTATTGCATGGAAAAAGCAATAACCAGCAATTTTATTGTCAAATTGTTCATTTCGCAAATATTCCTGAGGCCGTTTTCAGGCTGATAGTTTACTTTTATTGGCATGAACGATTTATTTTGCAAAAAAATCGATAATATACTGATTCCACAGTTTTTCTTTTTCTTATGAGAGTTGCTATTCTTGATTCAGATCCTGTTTCCGCGGCCAGAATGTCCCGTTCACTTTCTGCTGCCGGTTATGCCTGCCAGCTCTGTCGCAATCGTGATCGACTGATCGATATGGTTGACTCCCAATTGCCGGATATCCTGCTGTTGCGTTTGGACGAGAAAGAGGAAGGCATTTTTTCACTGATCAGCCAGGTAAAGGAAAAAGGGGTCAAGAGAATCCTGCTTATGGTAAAAGCAGGGCAGGAAGCCCTGGTAAACGGAGGATTGTTCGCCGGGGGAGATGATTATCTGTGCCTTCCCGTAAGGCAGTATGAATTGCAAACGCGTATCAGTGTGCTGGCCAGGCAGGAAATTCCTCCATGAGCGCTTTCACTCTGGGAGACAGGGAAATACCCTCTTCTGTATGTGCACACCCCTGCATTACGCCAAGCAACAA
>JAAZED010000084.1 GCA_012512465.1 Oxalobacter sp.
ATGCTGTGCTATGTCACCCCGAAGGAGCATCTTGGCCTGCCGAACAAGGATGATGTCAAGGAAGGTATCATCGTATACAAGCTGGCAGCACATGCCGCCGATCTGGCCAAGGGGCACCCGGGGGCGCAGATACGCGACAACGCCATGTCGAAAGCTCGTTTTGAGTTCCGCTGGGAAGACCAGTTCAATATCGGGCTCGACCCTGACCGTGCCAAGTCGTTTCATGACGAGACTCTGCCGAAAGATTCCGCCAAGGTGGCGCATTTCTGCTCCATGTGCGGCCCCAAATTCTGTTCCATGAAGATCACGCAGGAAGTGCGGGATTATGCCGCGAAGAAAGGACTTTCCGACGTTCAGGCACTGAAAGAGGGGATGCAGGAAAGATCGGTGGAATTCATCAATTCCGGTTCGGAAATTTATCATAGGCAATAAGTTATGACGATACAGATAGAACTGAACGGACAAGCCCAAACAGTCACCAACGGGCATACCCTGCAGGACCTGATCGACACCCTGCAACTGACCGGCCAGGCGCTGGCAGTTGCAGTCAACCGCCAGGTGATATCACGGCAGAAATGGGGCGAGCGCACGCTGGAGGCAAATGATCGCGTTGATGTGGTGAGAGCGATCGGCGGCGGTTAGGCAGGTCTGCAACAGGAATACAGGCTGAGGCCTTTTGCCTCAGTCACGAAAAAGTAACAAAGGTGAGAGAGGAAATCATGAACAAGGACCACATTCTGACAATCGCAGGAAAAGATTACCGTTCCCGTCTGCTGGTCGGCAGCGGAAAATACCGTGATCTGCAAGAGACCAAGGCGGCAACCGAGGCCAGCGGCTCGGAAATCATCACCGTTGCGATTCGCCGGGTCAATATCGGCCAGAATCCCAACGAGCCCAGTCTGCTCGATGTGGTGCCGCCCACCGAGTACACCATCCTGCCTAATACGGCGGGGTGCTATAACGCGGAAGATGCGGTTTACACCCTGCAACTGGCACGGGAGCTCTTAAACGGCCACAAGCTTGTCAAGCTGGAAGTCCTGGGGGATGAAAAAACCCTTTTCCCGAATATGCCGGAGACACTGAAGGCGGCTGAAACCCTGGTCAAGGATGGATTTGATGTCATGGTGTACTGCAGTGATGATCCCATCCAGGCGAAAATGCTGGAAGAGATCGGCTGTTGTGCCGTCATGCCGCTGGCGTCGCTGATTGGTTCGGGCATGGGTATTCTGAATCCCTGGAACCTGTCACTGATTATCGAACAGGCCAGGGTGCCGATTATTGTCGATGCCGGTGTGGGTATCGCATCGGATGCTGCGATTGCCATGGAGCTTGGCTGTGACGGTGTGCTCATGAACACGGCTATTGCCGGTGCGCAGGATCCGATCCGAATGGCCCGTGCCATGAAACTGGCAATCGAAGCCGGACGTGATGCGTATCTGGCCGGACGCATTCCAAAGCGTTTTGAGGCATCGCCTTCCTCACCCATGGCCGGCCGGGTTGTGTGATGAGTACCCCCGCCAAAGCCAATGACATGCTGGTGCCGCCGGTCCGTCCCTGTGTGATGATCTTTGCCGGCCTGGACTCCAGCGGTGGCGCAGGCATCCAGGCGGATGTGGAAGCGGTTGGCGCAGTCGGTTCGCATCCGCTGCCGATTGCCACCGCACTGACCGTGCAGGACAATGACCGGGTATCCGCCGTTAATCCGGTGGACGCCGCCATATGGCGTCACCAGGTTGATGTGCTGATTGAGAAAATACCCATTGCCGCCATCAAGGTGGGAGCGATTGGTAATCGGGCCAATGCGGAAGCGCTGGCGGCCCTGATTGTCCAGCTCAGAAAAAAACAGCCGGAATTACCGTTTATACTGGATACGGTATTGGGTAGCGGGCATGGTGATCTGCTGACAGAAGGGCGTGCCGAGCATGTGCTGGCGCCCCTGATCCCTCTGGCGACGCTGGTGACACCCAATCTGCCGGAGGCCGCCCGGTTAAGCCCGGATGCTGCTTCGATTGACGCACAGGCAAAACATCTCCTGGCAATGGGATGCGAGCATGTGCTGATCAAGGGCGGACACAGTGACGATCCCAAACAGGTGGTCAATCACTGGTTTACCAACGGAACAACCAGAAGCTGGACGTGGGAACGGCTGGATGGCGCCTTTCACGGCAGTGGATGTACCCTGGCGTCCCTTTTTGCCGGTTTTCTGGCACAGGGGATGGCAATGGGTGAGGTGCTGGAAAAAGGCCAGAAGATCTGCCAGAAAATGCTGGCAGCATCCTATGCCATTGCAGAAGGCCAGCGTATCCCGAATCGCCATGTGAGTCTGGATACTATTTAAAGCAAGGAAACAGAGGAAAGCATGAAAGCATTAAAGGGACTTTATATTGTTACTCCCGACTGGGATGAAACCGACAGGTTGCTGGACATTACGGAAAAGGCACTGAAAGGCGGTGCCGCGCTGGTGCAGTACCGGCACAAGACAGCCGGGCCGGAACAACGGCGCGAACAGGCAAAAGCCCTGCAGGCGCTTTGCAAACGTTATGATGTGCCATTCATCATCAATGACTATGTGGATTTGTGCCTGGCGCTGGATGCCGACGGGATTCATGTTGGCGGGACAGATGAATCTGTTGCCGAAGTACGCGCCAAAGTGGGACCGGGCAAAATTGTCGGGGCGTCCTGTTACGGGGACATGGATCTCGTTCGCCAGGCCACCAAAGAAGGCGCCAGCTATGTGGCATTCGGCGGCTTTTATCCCTCCCGTATCAAGAAATATGAAGTGACAACGCCCGTCAGCATTGTGGGCGATGCCAAAAAAGAGCTGCCTGACATGCCAAGCTGCGCAATTGGCGGTATTACACTGGAAAATGCGGTACCCCTTGTCAAGCAGGGCGTGGATATGATTTCTGTCATCAGCAGTGTTTACATGGTTGATGACCCCCAGGCGGCTGCGCGGGCCTTTGCGGATATGTACAACTAAGCAGGTGCAGTGTGCAAAAAAAGCCGGTACCCGCGGGGGTGCCGGCTTTTTTCTTTGGAAACGCTGATTAAAAGGCTTTGTGAGCGAATTGCTGCGTTACACGGTGCTCGCCACCTTCGCCTGTCTTAAGATATGTCCTGGTTGCTGCGCGCCGTGCGCCTTGCACTTCATCTCCCAAAATCATTTAATCAACGTTTCCCTTCGCACTGTGCCGGGTGATTCAGAGCAGGGGGGACATCAGCCTGGCTGAGGCTTCAAAAAGCCGGGCGCCAAAATTGAGCTGGCGATTCCGGGGGACCATTTCCGAAACTTCCAGATCGATCTCAAACTGATCGGCCATTTCCCTGTTCATGGGCTGGCCATAGATGGCCGCACAGACTTCAAAATTAAGCCGGAAACTCCGGGCATCAAAATTGGCTGTGCCGATCATGCAGAAATTCTCGTCAGCCACAATGGTTTTGGAGTGCAGCATTCTGCCGGCGTATTCCCATACCTTCACACCGGCGTGCATGAGTTCATCAAAATAAGAGCGTGCAGCTGCCGTTACGAGTCGCGAATCACTCAGGCGCGGCACAAGCAGGCGCACATCTACAC
>JAAZED010000005.1 GCA_012512465.1 Oxalobacter sp.
GTTGCAGGGGAAGGATTCAATCGCTGGCTGGTACCTGCATCGGCCCTGATGATCCACCTCTGCGTCGGTATGGGCTATGGTATGTCCGTATTCTGGTTGCCGATGTCCCGTATCATTGGCTTGGAGCAGGGTCTTGGCAAAGCGCTGGATTGCCCCGCTGACATGAGTATTTTTGCGCAGCTTTTCACCACCAGCTGTGACTGGAAAGTGGTGATGTGCAGCGTTATTTTCGCTATCCTGTTTTTCATGCTGGGTACCACGACTGCAATTCTGGGCAACTGGCTGGAGCATGTTGGCCCGCGTAAATGCGGCGTGACTTCCTGCATCTGCTTTGTCAGCTTTTTCCTGATGGCTTCCATCGCGATGTATACCCACCAGTTGTGGCTGGCATGGATCGGCGCTTTCGTTGGCGGTATTGGCCTGGGTCTGGGTTACATCACACCGGTGTCGACGCTGATCAAGTGGTTCCCTGATCGTGTCGGCATGTCAACCGGTTTTGCCGTTGGCGGTTTTGGTGGTGGTGCGATGGTTGGTGCTCCAATGGCTCAGGCGTTGATGGGTTTTTATGGCACCCCGACGTCTACCGGCCTGTGGCAGACTTTCCTGACCATGGCGATTGTTTACTGCATCTTCATGCTGCTGGGTTCTTTCACCATTCGCGTTTCTCCCCCGGGCTACATGCCAAAAGGTTTTGTACCGAAGAACACAGGTAACATGGTTGACGATGGTCACGGTGGCTTAATCGAAGCCAGTGCCTTCAACGTGGAAACCAATCGCGCGATGCGTACCCCGCAATTCTGGTTCTGCTGGGGCGTACTTTTCCTGAACGTTGCTGCTGGTATTGGTGTTATCTCCATGGCATCTCCGCTGCTTCAGGAAGTGTTTGCCGGTAACCTGATCAATCTGCCAGGCGTGCCGTTTGACCAGTTGACCGATGCACAAAAAGGCCAGGTTGCCGTTATTGCTGCCGGCTTTACCGGTTTGCTCTCCCTCTTCAACATTGGTGGCCGCCTCTTCTGGGCAACCATGTCTGACTGGATTGGCCGCAAGAATACCTACTATATCTTTGCGGTTGTTGGTGCCTGTCTGTATGCAACCATTCCGACTCTGGCTTCATCACTGAACCTGGTTCTGTTCCTGTGTGCAGTCTGCGTCTGTCTGACTTTCTACGGCGGTGGTTTTGCTACGATTCCTGCCTACCTGGCTGACCTCTTTGGTACCCAGTTTGTTGGCGCGATCCATGGTCGTCTGCTGACAGCATGGTCTGCTGCCGGCCTTCTGAGCCCGCTGCTTATCAACGTTATCCGCGATATGCAGCTCAACTCAGGTGTGCCACGTGCACAGGCTTACAGCGTGACGCTGTACATCATGGCTTGCTTCCTTGTAGTTGAATTCATCTGCGCACTTCTGATTCGTCCTGTTAACAGCAAGCACTACATGACCGAAGAAGAAGTCAAGGCTGCAAAAGCTTCACTGGAAGACAAGATTGCACATGCTCAGGAGTCCGGAGCACTGCCGGCAACCAAACCGACTTCAGTTGGAACGCTGGCAATCTGCTGGCTGATCGTGCTGATACCGCTGTCCTATGGTATCTGGCAGACTGTCCTGCAGACCATGAAGATGTTCATATAATACCCGGCAAATTTATTTGTTGAGTGATTCAAAAAAACCGTCCGTACAGTGAACGCTGTTACGGACGGTTTTTCTTTCACATGACCCGTTTATTGCGTGTCATGAAACAGATCAGCCCGTTTTTATGACGGGCGCGGTAAAATATCCTTTCCATTTATTTCTATTCCATTTTCAGCATGATAGTTCGAACCCGTTTTGCACCCAGCCCGACCGGCTTTCTTCATTTGGGCGGTGCGCGCACAGCACTTTTCTCCTGGGCTTATGCCCGGCATTTTGGTGGGCAGTTTATTCTCAGAATCGAGGATACCGATGTGGAGCGCTCCACACCCGAGGCCGTCCAGGCTATTCTTGATGGCATGAAATGGCTGGGCCTTGATCATGACGAAGGGCCTTTTTACCAGATGCAGCATATGGACCGGTACCGGGAAGTCATTGCGCAAATGGTGAAAGATGGTACCGCCTACTATTGCTACTGTTCCTTAGAAGAGCTTGACGTCATGCGTGAGCGGCAGCGTGCTGCTGGCGAGCACACCCGCTATGATGGCACCTGGCGCCCTGAACCCGGAAAGACACTGCCACCGGTACCTGAAGGCCGTCATCCCGTGGTTCGTTTCAAAAACCCGGAAGAAGGGGATGTTACCTGGGAAGACCAGGTAAAAGGCACGATTACCATATCCAATCAGGAACTGGATGACCTGATCATTGCACGCCAGGATGGTACGCCTACCTATAACTTCTGTGTGGTCGTGGATGACTGGGATATGCGCATTACCCATGTCATTCGGGGCGATGACCATGTCAACAACACGCCCAGGCAGATCAATATCCTCAAAGCGCTGGGCGCGCCTTTGCCCTTGTATGCACATCTTCCCATGATTCTGGGTGGAGATGGCGAGAAACTCTCAAAACGCCATGGTGCCGTATCCGTCATGGAATATCCTGAAGCGGGTTATTTACCCGATGCCATGGTGAATTATCTGGCCAGGCTGGGCTGGAGCCACGGTGATGATGAGATTTTCTCCAGAGAGCAGTTTTGTCAATGGTTTGATTTTGACCATATGTCCAGTTCGGCAGCCCGCTTCGATACCGAAAAACTCAATTGGCTGAATAATCATTACATTCGCCAGACAGATAATGCCGAGCTGGCTAGGCTGGTTCGCCCACGACTGGAAAGACTGGGTGCACAGCTTGAGAATGCCCCTGATCTGATTCAAGTTGTTGAGCTGCTGAAAGAGCGTGTTAATACCATCAATGAACTGGCGGATGCAGCCATGCTGTTTTATCGCCAGCCACAGCCTGATGCGGCACTACTGGAAAAGCATCTGACAGCAGAATCCCTGGATGCGCTGAAAGATTATGTGTCAAATTGTGAAACGGTTGAGTGGAACAAGGACGCCATCTCTGCCATGACCAAGGCGATTCTGGCAGAGCACAAGCTGAAAATGCCCCAGCTTGCCATGCCATTACGGCTGCTTTTGACAGGTCAGTTACAGACCCCGTCCATTGATGCTGTCGTCACACTTTTTGGACGGGATACGGTTTTATCCCGACTGAAATCCTCTCTTTCGTGAGGAGGGCATGTCTTAAGAACAGTGCAACTTTTTTTTTACAGAAGTCAGGTCATAAAATTTACAACAACTCGCAAATTTTGCTATAATCGCTTCTTCGCTCGGGGGTATAGCTCAGCTGGGAGAGCACTTGCATGGCATGCAAGGGGTCAGCGGTTCGATCCCGCTTACCTCCACCAGCCTCTCTGAACGGGAGTGCTGAACGGAAAACAGGGTCCCCATCGTCTAGGGGTTAGGACACCACCCTTTCACGGTGGGAACAGGGGTTCGAATCCCCTTGGGGATGCCAGCAACACGCTAAAATCACAGGTCTTGCGATCATGTCGCAAGACTTTTTTATTTTCTGAAGAAAAACCGCCAGCTTCAGTTTGTTAATGAATGCTCCTATCTAATACAATACGCCCTGCACTGATATTTCCCGGTTGTCATCATGTCTCTTCCTGAAAAAAAGGATTTTCCCAGACTGTTGCCTGATTCCCGGCGTCTGGTTTCTCTGTCGATGGAGATTGGCAGGGCAGCAAGCCGCCTCGAAAGCCGTTTCTGGGAAAATCAGCTTTCCAACGTGATTTTGAAACTGCTTGAGACGAAAAAGCAGCACAAGCTGGATGACGCGATTGAATATCTTTATCAGGCGGATCCGGATGCATACAACATTCTGCTGGAAGCCATAGAAGCCCATAGTGAATCCGGTGTCATGCAGCATAAAGGAGTCGATTATGATGTCCTGCTCGTTGTTGCGCCGGTGATGGCCTGGACCCGTTTTGCGATTCCGTCCGGGCCGCTTTCATCAGCACTTCATGCCGGCCTGGTTTCCTCACTTGCTGACTGTATTTTTGCCGAAAATGCCCGTTTTTTACTGGCGCCGGAATTATATGCCATTGATCAGTTACCGCAGTCGCATGTGGAAGTATTTGCATTGATGAAAGACATGGCGGCCCCTCTGCTTGGCAAGTCCCAGGCAGGCCAGTTCAAGTCTCAGGAAACAACGCTTTTTCTTGCAGATGTACGCTACCTTGTCATGTCAGTGCTTGTTCCGGTATCACAGCCTGTGTTTCGCTGGCAGACAACAGCCAGGGTGGATGAGCATGGAATGCTTCGCAAGGACTGCCTGGAAAACTGGAAAAAAAACGCACTTCCCCTGCTTTCAAATATGATGCATGGCTGTGTACTGGATCTGACATTGCCTGATGCTTTTTTTGACGCTTGCAGAAAAGCGGACCAGCAGATACGGCCTGCCTCGATTCATGCGGCAGTCCATTATCTGGCCCTGGCAATGGATGTTTCTGCCGCTGATTTGCGCGCTGTTATTGGCGGTTTTGTTGAAGTGCCGGAACAGGACACCATCACAGAATATCGCATCGGCTTTTCCCTGCGCGATAACCCGCAGATTTTATATGGCGTTATCTGGCCCGTATATGGTGCCGAAGAAATACAGCAGACAGTGGAAAAGGGGTTCCCCTCCAGAGGCAGGGGGACACCACAGAAAGAAAAAACCGCGCCGCTGGATCAGATCCTGGCGCTTTTGGAAACCTCGGGTATCGCGTGTGAGAAGCTTCACCTGGAACGTTTTCCGATGGAGTTTTGTGATGAATGCGGGGTGCCTTTATTTGCCGATATCAATGCCGAGCTGGTGCATGCCGAGCTTCCGGAGTCCGCTATGCCGGAGTCACGGCTTCATTGATAGCCAGGAGCTACCCTGACTGTCCGCCGGTTTTCCGGACAAGGTGTACCCGATTGATCGTCATGCTTTTATCAACGGCTTTGAGCATGTCATAAATCGTCAGGAGTGCAATTTGAACGGCTGTCAGCGCTTCCATTTCCACACCGGTTTTTCCCATGGTTTCCACGCGGGCACAACAGGTAATGCCTGAGCTGTCCTCATGAAGCTGAAAATCAATGGCAATATGCGTCAAGGGAAGTGGATGGCATAACGGAATAAGCTCGCTTGTTCGCTTGGCGCCCATGATTGCTGCCGTTCGGGCGATGCCAAGGACATCTCCTTTTTTCACGGTTGCTGACTTTACCTGTTCCCATGCCTTTCGGGTCATCAGGATGGTTCCCTGTGCAATGGCGATACGATGGGTGTCGGGTTTGTTGCCAACATCCACCATATGGGCTTGGCCATCCTCATCAAAATGGGTCAGTTTTTTATTTTTACCGTCAGAAGAAGACATGGTCAGAAAATGGTAGCAAAATGAAACAGAATGTGAACCGCCTCGCAGGAAAAGGTATCATACCATCATGAGAACAAGCCTGTTTTTCAAGCAGCAGCGGTTGCGCCGTATTTTCAGGATATTGGTATTTCCCCTGCTGTTTACATTTATCACGCAGCCTGTCGCCTATGCCCAGTACAGTAATTTGCCGACGCTGGGAGATACGGCTCGCGGTGAGCTTTCGCCGTTGATGGAGTACAAGATTGGTGTTGAGATCATGCGGCGCATCCAGATGGATCCCGATTACATTGAAGATGAAGTGATCAGCGAATACCTCAATAATATCGGCCACAAACTGGTGAATGCCACGCCTGATGTCCGGGGAGAAACCGGGAATGATTTCCATTTCTTTGCATTAAGAGATCAGACACTCAATGCGTTTGCATTGCCCGGTGGATTTATTGGCGTGCATACCGGTCTTTTGCTTGCTGCTCAAAGCGAATCCGAGCTGGCTTCTGTTCTTTCCCATGAGATTGGTCACGTTTCACAACGGCATATTGCGCGTATGATCGGTAACCAGAAGCAGGATATGCTGATTCCGATCGCGGCACTTGTCCTGGCGGCAATAGCTGGCGCGGCAAAGCAGACGGATGCTGCCGGTGCTCTGGTGATGGGGGGACAGGGGCTTGCCGTGCAAAAGCAACTGAATTTTAACCGGGATGCAGAAAGGGAAGCTGACAGGGTTGGATTCCTGATACTGAAAAATGCCGGTTTTGATACCAATGGCATGGTCCTGTTTTTTGAACGCCTGCAACGGGCAAACCGTCACTATGGTGAGGGTTTTTCGGCTTATCTGAGAACTCACCCGTTAACATCAGAACGTATTGCCGATGTTGAGGCGCGTGTTCGTTCCGAGTCATACCGGCAGCATGCGGACAGCCCCGATTTCTATTATGTCCGGATCAGGGCTGAGCTGTTACAGGATGAAAGCGCCAAAGGCATGGAGACGGCCGCGGCCAATTTTCAGGAAATGATCAAAATAGGAAGCCGGCTTTACGCTTCTGCCGGATACTACGGGCAGGCCTTGCTTGCCTTGAAGCAGAATGACACGATGAAAGCCGCTTCTCTTTTGCAGGAGGCGAAAAAGCTGGTAGGGGATAAAGCGGCACAAGCCAGCCTGGCGTTGA